>JBHICW010000205.1:0-3049 GCA_046759785.1 Alphaproteobacteria bacterium | reverse complement strand
AGCTGGAACGGCGTGATGCGGCCGCCGACCACCTCCCACGGCCGGAGCACTCCGAGCGCATAGAAAAAGGGCGAAGGCCCCCAGATTGCCCGGACCGTCTCGCGCATGGCGATGCCCAGCGCGAACCCGGTAATCATCAGCATGATCGGTGATGCGCCGCGGAGGCGTGCGAAGATCGCGCGGTCGAAGCCGACGCCAAGCGCGCCGGCCAGCACGGCGGCCAGCGCAGCGGCAAGCACCATCGGAAGACCGAGCGATGCCGAAAGCGCCAGCGCCAAGTAGCCACCCACCGTGGCGAACTCGACGTGCGCGAAGTTCGGGAAACGCAGAACGCTGTAGACCATGGTCAGGCCTACGGCCAGCAAGGAGAGTTCGGACGCCCGGATGAAGCTATCAAATACGACCTGAACCACGGGTTCCCTGTGCGCGTTGTACGGGTGAGCGCCGTTATGGCAAAGCCGAACCGAAGCGAATATACCTGCGGTACCCCGAAGGGGAACACTCACCCTGCGAGACCATTACCCAAGCTCCTAACGCACGCCTGGCACGGCGGCAAGCAACATCCCACCCGTCACCGCATTGTGAACGATCACCGGCCTGCTTGGTGATCACGACGCCGGCGGCGTTGCCCAAATGCGCCGCCTGACCGCCTACAGGGCGAACATATAATGTATAAGAAAGGCGCGCGCGGGGTATAGTGGCGGGCGCCTAGCGCCGGGACATTGCAAGCGGAGAGAGGGATGACGCCATTACAGGCCGCCCAGGATCGAGAGTCGGCTGGGCAAGCGGCCGCGAAGCCTGCCTTCCGGTGGGACGATCCCTTCCTTTTGGACGACCAGTTGAGCGAGGAGGAGCGGCTCATCCGCGACACCGCGCGCCAGTATGCGCAGGAGAAACTGATGCCGCGGGTGCTGGAGGCGAACCGCTACGAACGGGTGGACCGGGACGTGTTCACCGAGATGGGACGGCTCGGCTTCCTGGGCGCTACGCTCGAGGGCTACGGCTGCGCCGGGGTGAACTTGGTCTCCTACGGGCTCGTCGCCCGCGAAATCGAGTGGGTGGACAGCGGCTATCGCTCGATGATGAGCGTGCAGTCAAGCCTCGCGATGCACTCGATCCACGCTTACGGCACGGAGGAGCAGCGGCAGAAGTTCCTGCCCAAGCTGGCTGCCGGCGAGTGGGTGGGATGCTTCGGGCTCACGGAACCCGACTACGGGTCCGATGCCGGCGGCATCAAGGCCCGCGCCCACAAGGCCAAGGGCGGTTTTGTCCTGAAGGGCAGCAAGATGTGGATTACGAACTCGCCCATCGCCGACGTGTTCGTGGTCTGGGCGAAGGACGACGACGGCGAGATCCGCGGGTTTCTCCTCGAGAAGGGCATGGCCGGCTTGAGCGCGCCGGCCATCGAGGGGAAGTTTTCCCTCAGGGTGTCGCCCACAGGCGAGATTGTGATGGACGACGTCTTCGTCTCGGAGGAGAACGTGCTGCCGGGGGCGAAGGGGCTCAAGGCGGCGTTCGGTTGCCTCAACAACGCGCGCTACGGCATCGCGTGGGGGGCGCTGGGGGCGGCGGAGTTCTGCTGGCATGCGGCGCGTCAGTATACGCTCGACCGCACCCAGTTCGGCCGTCCCCTCGCCGCCAACCAGCTCATCCAGAAGAAGCTCGCCGACATGCAGACCGAGATCGCCATCGGGCTCCAGGCCTGTCTCCGCGTGGGCAGGCTCAGGGACGAGGGGTGCGCCGCGGCGGAGATGATCTCGCTCGTCAAGCGCAACTCCTGCGGCAAGGCGCTCGACATCGCCCGCATGGCGCGGGACATGCACGGCGGCAACGGCATCGCCGACGAGTTCCACGTCATCCGCCATGTCATGAATCTGGAGGCGGTGAATACCTACGAGGGCACTCACGACATCCATGCGCTGATCCTGGGCCGGGCGCAGACCGGCATCCAGGCCTTCCAGTCTTAGGCCACCGCGACAGAATCGGGACCGAACGGCCCGGCCGGCTAAGGCGCCCCCGGCGGTCCACGGGCTGGCCCGATCCGGCCCCAGCCAGCGCCGGTCGTCCGCCCGCCGCTCAGCCCTTCGCCGGCGGGGCGCTCACCACGAGCCGGTCGAGGCGCAAACGGTGGCGGTCGTCGGTCAACCTGTAGGCGCCCAGGTAGACTGCGGCGAAGACCCCGAGCCCGGTCGCACCGGCGATCAGGAACAAGATCAGGATCTGGTACTTGACCGCCTCCAGGGGATCGACCCCGGCGAGGATCTGTCCCGTCATCATGCCGGGAAGCCAGACCAGCCCGGCCGCGGCCATGGCGTTGATGATCGGGATCAACCCGCTCCTGAGCGACCGCCGAAGAACGTTCGCAAGCGCTTCCACACGGGTCGCGCCCAGGCTCAACCGCGCCTCGATCGCCAACCTTTCGCGCGCCGCCGTCGTCGAAAGCTGGTCCAGGCCCAGACTGACGCCGGTCATGGCGTTGCCGAGAATCATGCCGAGGAGCGGAATCGCGTAGCGCGGGTGGTACCACGGGTCGGGCTGGAGCTGCGTCGTCAGCGCCAAGATCGTGACCGCGGTGCCGGCGAGCAACATGCTCGCCGCCCCGATGGAGTAACCCCACGGTCCGGCGAAACGCCGCTCCTGTCGTCTCAGGATCTCGTGCCCGGCGAAGGCCGCCATGACGAGAGCGAGAAGGCTGGTCCAGAGAAGCGAGACCGCGTCGAACAACACCTCGAGCACGAACCCGATGAATGCGAGCTGTACGACCATGCGCAAGCCGGCGACCAGGAGCTGCCGTTCGACGGACAGCCGCAAGACGATCGACAGCGCCGCGTTGGCAAGCAGAAGAAGCGCCGCCAAGGCAAGGTCACCGTAGCCCAGGGGAATGAACATCACAGCGCCTCCCCCCGGGGGGCGACGCCGGCGAGCGCGATGCGCCGACGAGCAAGTCGCCCCGCCAGAGTGGCGTCGTGGGTGGCGAGGACGATCCCGGCTCCTGCGACCATGCGCTCGCGCAACACGCCTTCGACCCGTTCCGTGCTCTCCCCGTCGA
>JBHICW010000204.1:0-3081 GCA_046759785.1 Alphaproteobacteria bacterium | reverse complement strand
GAAAGCGGACGTTCAGGGCATTGGTTCGGCAGGATTTCAAACTGAGACACTACCGCCGTGGCCCGTGCCGGGTCGCAACAGAATGCCGCTTGCAGCGCCATAGGGGCGCGTACAACGCGGTTTGTGCCCCCACCTGCAACCCTGCCGGAAAGCTGGAACGCGCGTCTACAGGGCGTCTATGGGGGTAAGGCGGGGTCCATTTTGCGCGGAAACGGCGGTGGTGGTGGGGCGCACCAACCGGCCGCGAGGTGACAACTACTGCGGCTCGCGCACCAGCTTGACCACATCCTCGCCCTCGGGCTCCGCAATGCCAATGAGCTCCTTGAACCGGTCCGTTACCTTCTGCATCGGCTCGCGGAGGCGGTCCGGTCCAGCCTGGATGTAGCCCGCCGTCACGCACGTTCCGACACTGGCTGTTGTTACCCCATCTGTTACCCCAGATGTAACAAGGGCTCGGCCGTTTCCGACTAAGCCCTTGATTGTGTTGGTGGGCGCTGGTGGGATCGAACCACCGACCCCCGCCGTGTGAAGACGGTGCTCTCCCGCTGAGCTAAGCGCCCACCGTCTGGATATAAAAAGGGGGCGGGCGACAGGTGTCAAGCCGGCCGGCTCCGCATGGCGGAGGGTGGTCGGCGGCTACCGTGGCCGGGGTGGCCGCCAGGCCCGGCCGTCCCGGCCCGGGGACGCCTCGTCGCGCCTGCCTCGCCACGTCCGCAGCCCGCGCGCCGCCGCGGCGGTGTGCAACGATTTGACACATTTCTTGAGTTGGACTGGCCGCGCGCTTTGTGGCAAGTTCCTTGTTGGTTCCCCAGAGCCGATCTCGTCGCCGACAGGATATCGGCCCACAGCGCCGACGCATGACCGGAGAGAAGATTGCCACCGTCATCCTTGCCGCCGGCAAGGGAACGCGGATGAAGTCGGACCGTCCCAAGGTCCTTCAGCCCTTGGCCGGCCGACCGATGATCAGCTACTTGCGCGAGAGCGTCCAGACGCTGGCGCCTGAGAAGGTCGTCATCGTGACGGCGCCCGGGGGCGAGGCGGTGGCCGCGGCCGCGGCGCCGGCGGTCGCCGTCGTCCAGGCCGAACCCCTCGGCACGGGACAGGCGGTCCTTGCGGCCCGTGACGCGCTCGACGGCTTCGACGGCGACGTCCTGATCCTTTTCGGCGACCATCCGCTCATCAGCCCGGCCACACTCGCCGGGCTCGTCGCCGCCCGGCGGGCAGAGCCCGAGCCCGCGGTGGTCGTGCTGGGGATGCGGATGCCGGCGCCGAACGAATACGGGCGCCTCATCTTGGGCGCCGACGGCGCGCTCGAGCGTATCGTCGAGGTCGGCGACGCGAGCCCTCAGGAACGGGCGCTGAGCTTGTGCAACTCGGGTGTTATGGTGGTGGCAGGCCGCCGCCTGTTCGGGTTCCTCGGCAAGGTGGGCCGGGAGAACGCGAAGAAGGAGTACTACCTCACCGACATCGTCGCCGTCGCCCGGGCGGAAGGGCTCGCTTGCGCGGCGGTCGAGGACGAGGACGTGGACGAGCTCGTCGGCGTCAACTCGCGCGACGAGCTGGCGGCCGCGGAACGGATCCTGCAGGGGCGCTTGAGGCAGAGGGCGATGGCCGCCGGGGCGACGCTCATCGACCCCGACACCGTCTACTTCAGCTACGACACGGTCCTGGGCCGCGACGTGGTCGTCGAGCCCAGCGTGGTCTTCGGTCCGGGTGTCCGCGTCGGCGACGGCGCCCGGATCCAGGCGTTCTCCCACCTCGAGGGCGCGGTCGTCGGGCCCGGCGCCGCGGTCGGGCCCTTTGCGCGGCTGCGCCCAGGGACCGAGGTCGGCGAGAGCGCCCGTGTCGGCAACTTCGTCGAGGTCAAGAAGGCTGTCCTCGAGGCGGGGGCCAAGGCCAATCATCTGACCTACATCGGCGATGCGCGGGTGGGTAAGGGCGCCAACATCGGCGCCGGCACCATCACCTGCAACTACGACGGCTTCACCAAGTCTGAGACGGACATCGGTGAGGGAGCCTTCATCGGCTCCAACACCGCGCTCGTTGCCCCGGTACGGGTCGGGGACAGGGCCGTGGTGGGCGCCGGCAGCGTTATCACCAAGGACGTGGAGGCCGAGGCGCTCGCGCTTGCCCGCGCGCGTGAGAAGCATGTCGCCGGCTGGGCCCGGCGTCTGCGCGAGCGCAAGCGCGCCAAAAAAGGCGGGAAGGGGAAGCAGGGAGGGTAAGCCTCCATGTGCGGGATCATCGGCGTCATCGGCGAGAGTCCGGCGGCTCCCATCCTCGTCGACGGGCTCAAGCGCCTGGAGTACCGAGGCTACGACTCGGCCGGCATCGCCACCCTCGTCGACGCCCGCATCGCGCGTTGCCGGGTCGAGGGCAAGCTCGTCAACCTTGAGCGCCGGCTCAAACAGCGGCCGCTCGCAGGAGTGGTGGGCATCGGCCACACCCGCTGGGCGACCCACGGGGCACCCAACCGCATCAACGCCCACCCCCACGCGACCGACCGCGTCGCCGTCGTCCACAACGGCATCATCGAGAACTTCCAGCCGCTCCGGGACGAGCTCATGGCCAAGGGCTGCGTCTTCGAGACCGAAACCGACACCGAGGTCGTCGCCCACCTTATTACCGACCATCTCAAGGCCGGGCTGGCCCCGGCTGAGGCGACGGCCAGGATGTTGAAGCGCCTGGAGGGCGCATTCGCTTTGGGCATCATCTTCGCAGGGGAGCACCGGCTTCTCATCGGTGCTAGGCAGGGCAGCCCGCTTGCCGTCGGCTACGGCGACGGGGAGATGTTCCTGGGCTCGGACGCGTTCGCGCTCGCGCCCTTCACCCAGCGGATCGCCTACCTCGAGGACGGAGACTGGGTCGAGCTCACTCGCGAGGGCTCCGTCGTCCACGACGCCCGTGACCGCATCGTCGAGCGGCCGATCCACGTCACCGCACTTTCGGGCGCCGCGATCGGCAAGGGCAACTTCCGCCACTTCATGCTCAAGGAGATCTACGAGCAGCCGACCGCGATCGGCGAGACGCTGCACAGCTTCTACAATCCGGTGAGCGGCGACATCCGGATGCCCGAGCTCG
>JBHICW010000203.1:0-3119 GCA_046759785.1 Alphaproteobacteria bacterium | reverse complement strand
AAGGCGGGTGCCGAGGCCGCGGCGAAGGGTTACGAGACGATCCTGGCCATGGGCAAGGAGAGTGTCGACGCGGCGCTCGAGACGGGCACCGCCGCTGTCACCGAGACGACGGCGCAGGTTGCGAACCGAGCCTTGGCCCCGATCGACGCGCGGATGAGCGAGATCCTCGAAGGCTCCGCCAAGCGCGCTCAGGGGTAAGGACGCGGCGCGCGGCGTCAAGGAGGCCGGGCAGCCCCGCCGCCGGGCCTCTCTCGTGTGGGTGTGTCGCTCAGGCCCCAGGGCGGCCCAAATCGCTCTGCGGGCCCTTTCAACGCGGCACAGGAATCCGATATTATTGGCGCAGGCAACGAATGGCGTCACATCGAGAGATGGGAATGGGCAACCGCCGCAAGGAGGATGTCGGGACCGTCACCGGGGTGGTGACCGAGGTCAAGCCGAAGACGAAGAGGCCCGCGCTGTACAAGGTCCTCCTGCTGAACGACGACTACACGCCGATGGAGTTCGTCGTTCACGTGCTCGAGCGCTTCTTCCGCAAGCCCCACGAGGAAGCCGTGCAGATCATGCTCCACGTCCACCATCGCGGTGTCGGTGTCTGTGGCGTCTACCCTTACGATGTGGCCGAAACCAAGGTCGCTAAGGTCATTGATTTCTCGCGCCGACACCAGCATCCTCTGCAGTGCACGATGGAGAAGGAGTAGGGGGCGGAGCGCCCATGCTGTCGCCGAATTTGGAACGCAGCCTCCACCGGGCACTCGACCTGGCCAACAGCCGCAACCACGAGTGCGCGACCCTCGAGCACCTCCTCCTCGCCCTCACCGAGGACCAGGATGCGATGGCCGTGCTCAAGGCCTGCGGCGTGAACATCGACGTTCTTCGCCGCAAGCTCGAGGACTACCTGGACACGGAGCTTCAGAGTCTGGTCGTCGAGGTCGGGGGCGACGCGAAGCCGACGGCTGGGTTCCAGCGGGTCCTCCAGCGGGCCGCGCTCCACGTGCAGTCGTCGGGGCGGCGGGAGGTCACCGGCGCGAACGTCGTGGTCGCCCTGTTCTCCGAGCGCGAGTCGCACGCGGTCTACTTCCTCCAGCAGCAGGACATGTCGCGGCTGGACGCCGTGAGCTACATCTCCCACGGGATCGCCAAGGTCCACGGGCAGAGCGAGCGGCGCACCGTGCGCGGGGTCGAGGAGGAGGAGGGCGAGCGAGTCATCAAGGAGGGGGCGGAAGCGCTCGAGACGTACTGCGTCAACCTCAACAGGAAGGCCGCGGAGGGCAGGATCGACCCGCTCGTCGGCCGGGAGCTGGAGGTCGAGCGGACCATCCAGATCCTTTGCCGCCGGACCAAGAACAACCCGCTCTATGTGGGTGAGCCGGGCGTGGGCAAGACCGCCATCGTCGAGGGCCTGGCCCGGCGGATCGTGCGCGGCGAGGTGCCGGACGTGCTCGAACGAGCCACGATCTACCGGCTCGACATGGGGGCGCTGCTCGCCGGGACGCGCTACCGTGGCGACTTCGAGGAGCGGATCAAGGCGGTCATCGGCGAACTGGAGGCGATGAAGGGCGCGATCCTCTTCATCGACGAGATCCACACCGTGGTCGGCGCCGGGGCGACCAGCGGCGGGTCGCTCGACGCCTCCAACCTCCTCAAGCCCGCACTCCAGGGCGGAACCCTGCGCTGCATCGGGTCCACCACCTACAAGGAGTACCGCAACTACTTCGAGAAGGACCGCGCGCTCGTACGCCGGTTCCAGAGGGTCGACATCAACGAGCCCAACATCGACGACACGGTCAGAATCCTCCAGGGGCTCAAGCCCTACTACGCGAAGTATCACCACGTCCGCTATACCAATGACGCCGTGCGCGCCGCGGTCGAGCTCTCGGCCCGCTACATCCATGACCGCAAGCTCCCCGACAAGGCGATCGACGTGATCGACGAGGTGGGAGCGGCCCAGATGCTGAGGCCCGCGGCCCGGCGGCGGAAGGTCATCGGCGTGCGCGAGGTCGAGCGGGTCGTCGCCAAGATGGCCCGCGTGCCGGCCAAGACGGTCTCGCATCAGGACAAGCGGTCGCTCAAGGACCTCGAGGGGCAGCTCAAGGGGGTCGTGTTCGGCCAGGACAAGGCGATCGCGGCGCTCTCGAGTGCCATCAAGCTCTCGCGCGCCGGGCTGCGCGAGCCGGAGAAGCCGATCGGCTGCTATCTCTTCTCTGGCCCCACCGGGGTGGGCAAGACCGAGGTCGCCCGCCAGCTTGCCCGGATCATGGGGGTGGAGCTCATCCGCTTCGACATGTCGGAGTACATGGAGCGGCACTCGGTCTCGCGGCTCCTCGGGGCGCCGCCGGGCTATGTGGGCTTCGACCAGGGCGGGCTCCTCACCGACGCCCTCGACCAGCACCCGCACGCGGTGCTTCTCCTCGACGAGATCGAAAAGGCGCACCCGGACCTGTTCAGCGTGCTGCTGCAGGTGATGGACTACGGCAAGCTTACCGACCACAACGGCAAGACGGTCGACTTCCGCAACGCGGTGTTGATCATGACGACCAACGCCGGCTCCAGCGAGCTTGCCAAGGCGCCCATAGGGTTCGAACGCAGCGAGCGCGCCGGCGACGACGAGGAGGTGATCCGGCGGATGTTCACCCCCGAGTTCCGCAACCGTCTGGACGCGACCATTTCGTTCTCGGGACTGTCGCCGGAGATCGTCGCCCGGGTCGTCGACAAGTTCGTGCGCGAGCTCGAAGGGCAGCTCGCGGATCGGCGGGTGGCGATCGAGCTCTCGCCCGAGGCGCGCGCCTGGCTGGCCGAGAAGGGCCACGATCCCCAATACGGGGCGCGGCCGCTCGCGCGCGTGATCCAGGAGAGCGTGAAGAAGCCCCTGGCCGACGAGCTCCTCTTCGGCAAGCTGGCTGCCGGCGGGCGCGTGAGGGTCCGGGTCGAGGACGGCAAGATCGCGTTCGACTTCCCCGAAGGCGCCGCACCCTGCCCCCCCGGGCGTCCGCGCGCCAAGCGGTCCGCCCGCGGCCGGAGCAAAGAGCCGGCCGAGGTTGTCTGAGGCGCGCCGCGGCCGCCAAGTCGCCCGGCCGCCGAGGGCGTCGGCTCACCACCCCTAAGCGGTCGTCAGCCTCTTA
>JBHICW010000202.1:0-3186 GCA_046759785.1 Alphaproteobacteria bacterium | reverse complement strand
GTGTTCGCGTCGCCCACCGGCACCTGGACCATCCTGATCACCTATCCTCAGGGCGCGACGTGTGTGGTGGCCACCGGCAAGTCATGGCAGGCCGTGCCCAACGTTGCCTCCGGCCCGCTCATCTGAGGCTCCCTGACCCGAACCGGTTTCTCCACGCGCCAGGGCCGTGTTGACGGCCGCACAGGATCGAGGGCCCTCCGGGCGAGTTCCCTCCCGCCGAGGCTCAGGTAATCACGCGGTCCTGTCAGACGCGTTACAAGGACGAGTGCCACTGCGCGTTCCGCGGATGGGCGCAGCACGCGGTGGATACCGGCGTTATCCCGGTTGAGGCTCGCCACCGGTTCCGCACCTCCGGACGAACACTGCGACAGGCCACAAGCGTCGTAGAGGACGCGACGAGCAACGATCGAAGCCAGGGGTGCAGATATCGGCCGGGAGGTGTGGTCGCTCCAATCCGCGCCTCGGCCTTAATCCTGTTCGCAGCCGCTGCACCCAAGATGGTAAAGCCGTTCATTTTGTAAGGCCCGTTCGTGGGTCCTTGAACGATCACTCCATCGGTCGCCCTTTGGCCGACATCGCCCGCGACCGCGCCAGCCAGGGTCGCGCTCACAGCGCCAATGGTCAACGAGGCGACCGCGACGGAACTCATGGTCGAACGGGCCGACTATCATAACGGGCGGCGTCAAGGCAATCGTGCTGCCGAGCGAGGCCACGGCGACGGCCGATAGCCGCGCCAGCAGCAGCAAGCGAACGGCGACGGGCGGGAGCAGGCGGCGCATCGTACCGCGCCGGCTGGTCGCTCGGGCTCAGAATCCCTCTCTCGGCCTCCGCCACAGCGTGAGGGCGATGAGCCACCGACGGGCAAAACGCAGGAGTTCGATCGGCGGGTTCGGGGCAAGGACGAGTGCCGCGATGAAGGCTGGTGTCAGCGAGTGTCGCCGTAACCGCGGATTCCGCAACATATTGTGGTAGCAGGATCACAGGTCACATTATATATTGCTTAGTGGTGGACCGGCTCTATAATGCCACCCGGTTCCCCCGACCGACCCAACCACTCAACTTGCAACTCGAGGATGTCAAGCCGATGAGCACGCAGACCGAGATCAAAGTGTCCCATGAAGACATGCAACGGATGGCGGCGGAGATTGTCTCCGCCTATGTCAGCAACAACGCCGTGCGGGTAGCCCAGGTGCCGGAGGTCGTCGAAACCGTCTATCACTCGCTTCTGAAATTGCGGACGCCGGCTCCTGAGCCCCTCAAACCGGCGGCGTCGGTTCGCCGGTCGGTGACGCCCGCTTACATCATCTGCATGGAGGACGGGAAGAAGTACAGGGCGCTGAAACGCCACCTCCAAAGCCAGCACGGAATGACCCCATTGGAGTATCGGGCCAAGTGGGGGCTTCCGGCCGATTATCCCATGGTGGCCCCGAACTACTCGGCCGCGCGGTCCGAGATGGCCAAGAAGACAGGGCTCGGACGAAAGGCGTCGAAGCCGGCCCCACGGCGGGGACGTAAGCGCAAGGCTACCTAAGTCTTAGCGCAGGCCCCACGAGGTGCCCCCCCGGTACCCTGGCACCGGTCTATGAGGCCACCATCTCTGACCCGGCTGGGGAGGCTGTCCGCGGACACGGCGATCGACTTAGGGACGGCTAACACGCTGGTCTACGTCAGAGGACGCGGTATCGTCCTCGATCAGCCCTCGGTCGTCGCCATCGCCGAGGTGAACGGCCGGAAACAGGTGCTCGCCGTCGGGGACGAGGCGAAGAGGATGCTGGGCCGGACTCCCGGCTACATCACGGCAATGCGCCCTCTGCGAGCCGGTGTCATCGCCGATTTCGAAGTTTCTGAGGCGATGATCAACGGCTTCATGCGCAACGCGCACAGCCAGCGTAGCTTCGCCCGCCCGCAGATCGTCGTCTCCGTGCCGTCCGGCTCCACGGCGGTCGAACGGCGGGCCGTTCGGGAATCGGCTGAACGCGCCGGAGGCCGGCCCGTATTCCTGATCGAAGAACCTATGGCGGCGGCCATTGGTGCCGGGCTACCGGTGACGGAGTCGAGCGGATCGCTGGTCGTCGACATCGGAGGAGGCACCACCGAGGTGGCGATCGTCGCCCTCGGCAGCATCGTCTACTCGCGCTGCGTCCGCGTCGGCGGCGACAAGATGGACGAAGCGATTAGCGCCTATATCCGCCGCAATTATAACCTCTTGGTGGGCGCGGTCAGCGCGGAGCGGATCAAGATCGAGATCGGCTCCGCCTGCCCGCCGGAAAACGGCGACGGAGAGGTGATGGAGATCAAGGGCCGGGATCTCATGCGCGGGGTGCCGAAGGGAGTGGTGATCAACCAGCAGCAGATCGCCGAAAGCCTGGCTGGACCCGTGGGCGCCATCATCGAGGCGGTGAAGGCGGCCTTGGAGCACACGCCGCCGGAACTTGCGGCGGACATCGTCGACAAGGGCATCGTGCTCACCGGCGGCGGCGCCCTTCTGGGGAGCCTGGACACGGTGCTGCGCCGCGCGACGGGTCTCCCAGTCTTGATTGCCGACGAGCCCCTGTCCTGCGTGGCGTCCGGGGCTGGCCGCGCATTAGAGGACATGAAGTCGCTCGGAAGCGCGCTTCTCGACGGGCACTAGCCGCGGTCGCTGCATCAGGCCAGAGTCGAGCTTGCCGCCGGGCGGACGGCAATGACCCGCCGCTGGCGGATATACAATGAATGGCTGCTCGAAGTGGGACGCCTGGACGATGGGTCGCCCGATTTCATTCGGTCGTGAGTGTCCGTAATGGCGCGTCGCTGCCGCATGAGCACGGTCTTCGACAGACGGTGTGGAGCCTCGTCGGGATAAGCGCCGAGATTTCGCCCGTCCTCTTGGAACCAGACAGCTACGCAGGCAAGGTTCGACCCCACCCCAAAGACGCCGCCACCGACATCCGCCCGTATCTCGGGCGAACCGGCTCGAGGGCCGCGCCACAGCGCCGAAGCCAGCGACGGCCCGTTCGGCACACCAAATTGATGGCCGCGGCCACCTAGTTTTCCACGGACTGGCGCCCCCCGGACCGAACGGCCAGGGGGAGTAGCGGGTTCCCTGCCACTCGTTAATAAAGAAAACCGGGGGAGGGTGACCGCTGCCGGCGGACCAAGCGCGGCGACGTCATGGATATTGACAGCTATCCCCGGCCACGTGGAGAA
>JBHICW010000201.1:0-3203 GCA_046759785.1 Alphaproteobacteria bacterium | reverse complement strand
TGAGGGCGCTGTTCCCGAAAGGGAGTGGAAGTTCGAGTCTTCTCGACCGCACCATCTTTCGAAGCCCGCGGGACGCCACCTCGCGGGCTTTCACTTTGCCCGGCGGTGGGCGATAGCCATACCGCTGCGCGCCACTATGCTGCGCGCGACCTTCCCGTCGGCGAGGAGCCTCCTATGCCGGAACACCTGCACGATTCCGCGCTTGCCTATCACCGCTGCCCGAAGCCCGGCAAGCCGGCCATTCATCCCCGCAGGCCCCTGGCGAACCAGCGTGACCTAGCGCTCGCCGTCGTCGGCGCTGTGCTCGATGCCGAGGGCGGGGCGCCTGCGGCCCTGCTCCGCCGGGCGGGGAGCTAGGGCCATGGCCGCTCCCACGCCGGAGATGCCGCTCAAGGGCGGTGCGGTCGCGAAGGAGGTGCAGGGCCTCTACGGCCTCACGCCCGACCTCGTCACCGCCATCCTCGAGTCCCTTGATGCAGAGGACAGGGCCCGGCTCGAGGCCCTGATCGTCCCGCTGCACGCGGCCGACAAGGCGGACCTCCTCGAGATGGTCACCGCCGAGCAGCGGCGGACGCTTGTGGAGGTGCTGAGACCCGAGCTCGATCCCGAGATCCTGGCCGACCTCGACGAGACCGTCCGCGACGAGGTCATCGACCGGCTCAGCACCGCCGAACTCGCCGCCGCCGTCAAGGAGCTCGACACCGACGACGCCGTTTACGTCATCGAGGACTTGGACGATGAGGAGAAGCGCGTCGTCCTGGACGCGATCCCGGCCCACGACCGCGTCGCGCTCGAGGAGGGGCTCACCTATCCTGAGAACAGCGCCGGCCGGCTCATGCAGCGGGACCTCGTCGCCGCGCCCGCCAACTGGACCGTCGGCCAGACGATCGATGACCTGCGCGAGAGCGAGGTTCTGCCCGACGAGTTCTACGAGATCTTCGTCGTCGACCCGAAGCGACAGCCCGTCGGTACGATCCCGCTCGACCGCCTCCTGCGTACGAAGCGGCCGGTCGAGTTAGGCCACATTATGGACGAAGCCCCGAAGCTCATCCCGGGCGACATGGACCAGGAGGAGGTCGCCTACCTCTTCAGCCGGTACCGGCTGACCTCTGCGGCGGTCGTCGACGAGTTGGGCCGTCTCATGGGCGTCATCACTTTCGACGACGTCGTCGAGGTCATCGAGGAGGAGGCGGAGGAGGACCTGATGCGCCTCGGCGGTGTGGCCGAAACCGACCTTCGCGAGCCGCTCATGAGGACCACACGCAACCGCTTTTCCTGGCTGCTCGTCAACCTGATGACGGCGATCCTCGCCTCCATCGTGATCTGGTTCTTCGACTCGACGATCGAGCGCATCGTGGCGCTCGCCGTCCTCATGCCCATCGTCGCCTCCATGGGCGGAAATGCGGGAACGCAGACCATGACGGTGGCGGTGAGGGCGCTGGCGACCAAGGACCTCACGCCGACGAATGCATTAAGGGCGGTGGCGAAGGAGGTGACCGTGGGCGGGGTCAATGGCGTGCTGTTCGCCCTCCTCATGGGGACGATCGCATGGCTGTGGTACCGGGACCCGATGTTGAGCGTGGTGATCGCCGCCGCCATGATCCTCACCATGCTGGTGGCGGGGCTCGCCGGCGCGGTGATCCCGTTGCTTCTTTCGCGCGCGCGGGTGGACCCCGCCATCGCCGCGGGCACCTTTCTTACCACCGTCACCGACGTCGTCGGCTTCTTCGTGTTCCTGGGCCTCGGCGCCCTCATCCTGCTTTAGTCCGCAGTGACATTGATGAGGCGTAAATTCCCGCCCCCTCATCCTGCGGTCGCTCGCGTGACCACCTCCCTCTCTCACTAGGGGCGAGGGAGGACGGAGTCAGCCCGCTGGCATCGCCCTCTCCCCTTGCGGGAGAGGGCAGCGCGCAGCGCGGGTGAGGGGGCAACAGGTGTCACGCCCTTCTTTGTGATTCTGTGCTAGGAGGCCGTTCCGTCGCTGGTTGGCGGCCGCGGCGACCGCTATATTGTCGAATGGGTCAACGGCTCCTAAGCACGCGATGGGCTTCAACCAAATTCCCTCCTTGAACTTCGATCTCGGCGAGACGGCCGAGATGATCCGGGACGCGGTCGAGAACTTCACCGCCGACGAGATCGCCCCGCGCGCCGCCGAGATCGACCGATCGAACGAGTTCCCCGCCGACCTGTGGCCGAAGATGGGAAAGCTGGGGCTCCTCGGCATCACGGTCGAGGACGAGTACGGCGGCGCCGGGCTCGGCTATCTCGAGCATGTCGTCGCCATGGAGGAAGTGAGTCGTGGCTCCGCCGCGGTGGGCCTCTCCTACGCCGCCCACTCGAACCTTTGCGTCAATCAGATCCGCCGCCACGGGAGCGAGGAGCAGAAACGACGGTACCTTCCCAAGCTGGTCTCCGGCGAGCATGTGGGCGCGTTGGCCATGAGCGAGGCCGGGGCCGGGTCCGACGTCGTCGGCATGACGACCCGGGCCGAAAGACGAGGCGAGAGGTTCGTCCTTACCGGCGCCAAGATGTGGATCACCAACGGGCCCGATGCGGACGTCATCGTCACCTACGCCAAGACCCGGCCCAAGGCCGGCAAGCACGGCATCACGGCGTTCATCGTCGAGAAGGGGATGAAGGGCTTCTCCGCCGCAGCCAAGCTCGACAAGCTCGGCATGCGCGGCTCCAACACCTCAGAGCTCGTCTTCGAGGACCTAGAGGTGCCGGCGGAGAACGTGCTCGGCGCGGTGGACGAGGGTGTGGCTGTGCTCATGAGCGGGCTCGACTACGAGCGGGCGGTGCTCGCGGGCGGCCCGCTCGGGATCATGCAGGCCTGCCTCGACGTGGTCGTGCCCTACGTCCACGACCGCACACAATTCGGCCGGCCCATCGGCGAGTTCCAGCTCATGCAGGCGAAGCTCGCCGACATGTACACGACGCTGAGCGCCTCAAGGGCGTACGTGTACGCCGTCGCCAAGGCCTGCGACCGCGGCGAGACGACGCGCAAGGACGCGGCCGGGGCGATCCTGTTCGCCGCCGAGAAGGCGACCTGGATGGCGGTCGAAGCGATCCAGTGCCTGGGCGCGAGCGGCTACATCAACGACTACCCGACCGGGCGGCTCTTGCGCGACGCCAAGCTCTACGAGATCGGCGCCGGCACCTCCGAGATCCGCCGCATGCTCATCGGCCGCGAGCTGTTCGAG
>JBHICW010000200.1:0-3211 GCA_046759785.1 Alphaproteobacteria bacterium | reverse complement strand
CGAAGTCGGCGCGGAAGTGGACCGAGCTCTTCAAGACCAGGACCCGCTCATGGGCCGGCTCCAGACCCATGTGGTGGAAGATCGCCTGATCGGCCGCCTGGAACCTTAGGCTCGAGACGATGACGTGCACGTTTGCGGCGCCCGGGGCCGCGACGCGCAAGAGCGCCATGGGCCCGATCCTCGCCCTGCTGCCGCGGTAGACCGGGCCGGTACAGGTGAACCGCCCGTCGGCTAACTTCTCGATGAGGAACCGGCCGACGAAGGCCGCGTCGCCCGCGATGCCGGACTTGCCCCCGAGCCGGGCGTCGATCAACGCGCCCTCCCCGGCGGAGGCAGCCTGGGCGACGACCTCAGGGTCGCAAAGCACGGCGACGACCGCACGCTCGGCCCGGTGCCGCACCAGCGCCTCAAGTATCCCCACCGTGTCGGAGCTGCCGCCGCCACCGGGGTTGTCTTGGGTGTCGGCGAGGACGACCGGCCGGCTCGAGCGGTTCGCGATCGCGCGTCGGACGGCGTCGTCCGGCTCGAGGATCGGCGCCTGGAAGTCGCCTTCGTGGGCGAGAATCTGGCGGTAGGCTGCCGCCGCCGCACGGTCAGCCGCGGCCTCACTCGTCGCGTACGCGACCACGGCGGGGCCGCACGCGGCGATGTCGGCGGGAGGAAAGCCGGGCGTGAAGGCAAGGCTCAGCACCTCGCCCTCCTCGCGGGCCGCCGCCAACTCCTGAAGGGACCTGGTCGGCTCGACCTCGGTGCACTGCGCCGTCACGGGGATGAGGAACGGCACCTTCTTGAGGGCTCGTGCGGGCTCTCCCCTCTGGCCCAGCAGGCGGGCCAACAGGCGCGCGGCCCTGGCCCCGGTCTCCGCCATGTCGACGTGGGGATAGGTCCGGTAGGCCAAGAGCGCCGTCGCTCGCGCCGCCATCGCCTCGGTCACGTTGGCGTGGAAGTCGAGGCTCACCACGACCGGCGTGTCGCGCCCCACAACGGCCCGCACCCTTTTCAGGAGCTCGCCCTCGCCGTCCTCCAGGTGCTCGCTCACCATCGCCCCATGGAGGTCCAGGTAGACGGCGTCGAACGGCCGCCGAGCGGCGAGGTCCTCGCACAGCATGGCGGTGATGCGCTCGAAGGCGTCCTTACGCACCGGCCCCGAGGGCTCGGCCGAACACCACAAGAGGGGCACGAGCTCGTGGCCGTCGGCGCGGGCGGCGTCGACGAAGCCGGCGATCGGGATGTTGATGCCCGCCACCTCCGCGAACAGATCGGCCCCGCGGGTGAGCGGCGGCCAGCCGTCGGCCGTCTCGAACTCGGCGAAACCCGCGCCGAAGGGCACGAAGGTGTTGGTCTCGTGCTGAAAGCCGCCGACGGCGATGCGCGCCATCGCCTCAGATATCCGCGAAGACGTGGGTCTCGCCCTTGGCGCCCGGGTGCGTCACCGCGCCCTTGGCGGCGGCGCCCACGGTCTGGGCGTACTTCCAGAGCGTGCCCGACTGATAGAAGGTCCGGCGCGGCTTCCACTTCTCCCGGCGCGCCTCGAGCTCGGCATCGGACAGGCGGACGTCGAGCGTCCCCTTTTCGGCGTCGATGTCGATGACGTCGCCGTCCTCGAGAAGACCGATGGGCCCGCCGACCGCCGCCTCCGGGCCCACGTGCCCAACGCAGAAGCCGCGCGTGGCGCCCGAGAACCGGCCGTCGGTAATGAGGGCCACCTTGTCCCCCATCCCCTGCCCGTAGAGGGCGGCGGTCGTCGCCAGCATCTCGCGCATGCCCGGACCGCCCCGGGGTCCCTCGTAACGGATGACGATCACGTCCCCTTCCCGGTGGTTCCGCGCCTGGACCGCCTCGAACGCGTCCTCCTCGCAGTCGAAGCAGCGGGCCCGGCCGGTGAACTTGAGCCCCTTCATGCCGGCCACCTTCACGATCGCGCCCTCAGGCGCGAGGTTGCCCTTGAGGCCCACCACGCCGCCGGTCGGCGCCAGCGGCCGCGTCACCGGGCGGATCACCTCCTGGTCCTCGGGGAACGTCACCTCAGCGAGGTTCTCGGCCACCGTTTTGCCGCTGGCGGTGACGCAGTCGCCGTCGATGTAGCCACCCTCAAGCAAGGTCTTGAGCAGCACGGGCATGCCGCCGGCCTCGTACATGTCCTTGGCGACGAAGCGGCCGCTCGGCTTGAGGTCGGCAAGGTAAGGGGTGCGGCGGAAGATCTTAGCCACGCCCTCGAGGTCGAAGTCGATCCCGCACTCGTGCGCGATCGCCGGCAAATGGAGCGCCGCGTTGGTCGAGCCGCCGGTCGCGGCGACCACGGTGGCCGCGTTCTCCAGAGCCCCGCGGGTGACGATGTCGCGCGGGCGGATGCTGCTCTCAAGAAGCGCCATGATGGCCGCCCCAGAGGCCTCGGCAAACGCATCCCTCAAGTCGTACGGCGCCGGCGCGCCCGACGAGCCGGGGAGCGCCAGGCCGATCGCCTCCGCCACACAGGCCATGGTGTTGGCCGTGAACTGGCCGCCGCAGGAGCCGGCGGACGGACAAGCAACGACCTCAAGGTCGCGCAGTTCCTTCTCGTCCATCTCGCCGGCCCTCACCCGGCCCACGCCCTCGAAGAGGTCCTGCACGGTGACGTCCCGGCCCTTGAACCGGCCCGGGAGGATGGAGCCGCCGTACATGAACACGGACGGGATGTTGAGGCGGCACATCGCCATCATGAGCCCGGGCAGGGACTTGTCGCAGCCGGCGAGGCCGACCAGGGCGTCGTAGCAGTGGCCGCGGACGGTGAGCTCCACCGAGTCGGCGATGACCTCGCGGCTGACGAGGGAGGACTTCATCCCCTCGTGGCCCATCGCCATCCCGTCGGTCACCGTGATGGTGGTGAACTCGCGCGGCGTCCCGCCGGCCGCGGCCACCCCCTTCTTCGCGGCTTGGGCCTGGCGTGCCAGCGCGATGTTGCACGGGGCCGCTTCGTTCCAGGTCGTCACGACGCCGACGAAGGGCTTGGCGATGTCCTCCTCGCTCAGCCCCATGGCGTAGTAATAGGAACGGTGCGGCGCCCGCTCGTAGCCGGAGGTTACGTGCCGGCTGGGCAGCCTGGACTTGTCGAAGGTCCGCGATTTGGCGGCGGTCATGGACAGGCCCCTCCCCTCATTGTCTTTCGTTCGGCAGCGAGAATAGTCCGTGGCTCACGGGCGCGGCAAGCCGGGTTGCCGGTTCGTCGGCTGCA
>JBHICW010000199.1:0-3229 GCA_046759785.1 Alphaproteobacteria bacterium | reverse complement strand
ATGGTGCGGTCGAGAAGACTCGAACTTCCACTCCCTTTCGGGAACAGCGCCCTCAACGCTGCGCGTCTACCAATTCCGCCACGACCGCACGGCCTTGGGCCCCTACACAGGTAGCAAATCTCGGTTCGATTCGCAAGACGGTGTGTTAGCCTCGGCGCCATGCCCCGCGTCGAGTGGAAGATCAGCGATCGCCCGGTGCCTTACGCGGAAGCGGTCGCGGCCATGGAGCGGCGGGTCGACGCGATCCGTGCCGGAACGGCGCCGGAACTCGTGTGGCTCCTCGAGCATCCCCCGCTTTATACCGCCGGAACGAGCGCCAGGCCCGAGCACCTCATCGACCCGGACCTGCTGCCCGTCTACCGGACGGGGCGCGGTGGGCAGTACACCTACCATGGGCCGGGCCAGCGGGTCGCCTACGTGATGCTCGACCTCAAGGCGCGGGGTGTGGACGTGCACGCGTTCGTCCGCGGACTCGAAGAGTGGACGATCGCGACCCTGGCGGAATTCGGGCTCAGGGGAGAAGGGCGCGACGACCGCGTCGGCATCTGGGTGGTGCGGGAGGGCGGGCGCGAAGACAAGATCGCGGCGATCGGGGTGCGCATACGGCGCTGGGTCACCTATCACGGCGTGGCCATGAACGTGGAGCCGAACCTCGACCACTACCGGGGCATCATCCCGTGCGGCATTAGCGGCCACGGGGTGACGTCGCTCGTGGATCTCGGCCTCACCGTCCGCATGGAGGAGGTCGACGGCGCGCTGATGAAGACCTTCCCCCGCGTCTTCCGGGGTTGACGCGGGCCTACGCGGTCGGGAGCAGACGGAAGCCGTCGCCCGGGTCCTCGTGGGCCGGGGTCTCGACGACCCGAGCGACGTGAGCCAGCGGAGGTCCCGTTCGGCAGCGCTTCACCATTTCCGCCACCGCGGCGGCGTCCCCTGCGAAGAGCGCTTCGACGCTGCCGTCGGTCCGGTTTCTAACCCAGCCCCTGAGGCCCAGGTCCATCGCCTGGTCCGCCGTCCAGGAACGGAACCACACGCCCTGGACGCGCCCCTCGATGCACACCTTGACCGCCGTCCGCGTCATCGTCCCGGGCTTACGCTCCGTGCCGACCTTCAACGCGCCCGCACTCTACGCACGTGCGTGCCGCGTTCAAGGATCGCGCCTCAAGTGAACTCGAGGATGACCTCGTCGGCCGCGAGGCTGTCGCCCGCGGCGACGCAGACTTTCGCGATGCGCCCGTCGCGCTCGGCGCGGAGCACGTTCTCCATCTTCATCGCGTCCACCACGGCGAGCGGCTGGCCGGCCTTGACCTCGTCGCCCGCCGCCACCGCCACCGAGACGACCAGCCCCGGCATCGGGGAAAGGACGTGGCGGGAACGGTCGCGAGCTGCCCTCGCGGGCATCAGCCGGGCGAGCCCCGCCGCCCGTTCGTCGCGCACGACGATGCGCGCCGAGGCGCCGCCGCAGGCCAGACGGTAGCCCTCATTGAGGCGCTCCACCTCGACCGACACCGCGCGGCCGTCGACCGTGGCCCGGACCAAGGGCTCGCCGGGGCGCCAAGCACTCTCGACGGCAAGGCGCCGGCGCCGCCACGTGAACTCGTAGCCTTGCGCCGAGGACACCACCCTCACTCGGTCCTCTTCGCCCTCGAGATCGACGACCCATCGCTCCCGCGGCGCCGGGCGATGGCCCGGCATTTGGCCCGAGATCCGCTCCGCGCGCTCGGTCTCGCGCAGGTGGACCAGCACGCCGGTGGCGACGAGCACGTCGCGCACCTCGCCCTCGAGCGGCGCCCCGTGGAACCCACCCCCGTACGCCTCGGCCACGAAACGGGTGCTGAGCCGCCCTTCCGCGAACCGAGGGTGCCGGAGGACGGCGGCGAGGAAGCGCAGATTGTGGCTGACGCCGCGGATGAGGAACGCGTCCACCGCCGGGCGCAGGCGGTCCAGCGCCTCGGCCCGGCTGGCGCCGAAGGCGCAAAGCTTGGCGATCATCGGGTCGTAGTGGGGGGAAATCTCGCTTCCCTCCTCGACACCGTCGTCGACGCGGACTCCGCCGGCGGCCGGCGGCCGGTAGCGGACGAGCCGGCCCGCCGACGGCAGGAAGCCGCGTTCGGGATCCTCCGCGTAGACCCGCGCCTCGATCGCCCAGCCGTCGAGCTGCACGGCCTCTTGCGCGAGGCCGAGGCGCTCTCCGGCTGCGATCCGAATCATCTGCTCGACGAGGTCGAGGCCGGTGACGAGTTCCGTCACCGGATGCTCCACCTGGAGGCGGGTGTTCATCTCGAGGAAGTAGACGTTCTTCTCCCCGTCGACGACGAACTCCACCGTGCCCGCGGAGCGGTAACCGGCTGCCTTGGCGAGCGCAACGGCCTTATCGCCCATCGCGGCGCGCATCTTGGCATCCACCAGGGGACTCGGCGCCTCCTCGATGACCTTCTGGTAGCGGCGCTGGATCGAGCACTCGCGCTCGCCTAAGTGGATCGCGTCGCCGAACGCGTCGGCGAGGACCTGGACCTCGATGTGCCGCGGAGATCGGATGAGCTTCTCAACGAACAGGCGGTCGTCGCCGAAGGCCATGCGCGCCTCCGCCGCGGCCGCGCCAAAGCCCTCGCCGGTCTCCTCGTCGTTGTCGACGACGCGCATGCCCTTGCCGCCGCCGCCCGCCGCCGCCTTGATGACGACCGGATAGCCAAGCTCGCGGGCCACGCGCATGGCGTCTTTCGGGGAGGCGACGGGCCTGAGCGGGCCGGGAATGGGGTCGAGGCCGGCCTTGAGCGCCAGCTTCTTGGCTGCGACCTTGTCGCCCATGGTGGCGATGGCCTCGGGTCCCGGGCCGATGAAGGCGGCGCCCGCCGCTTCCACCGCTTCAGCGAAAGACGGGTTCTCGGCGAGGAAGCCGTAACCCGGGTGCACCGCTTCCGAGCCGGTCCTTACGACCGCCTCCACGATCTTGTCGATCACGAGGTAGCTCTCGGCGGGTGGCGGCGGGCCCAGCGCGACGGCCTCGTCCGCCTGACGCACGTGGGGGGCGTCCTCGTCCGCCTCCGAGTAAACGGCGACCGTCTCGATCCCCATCGCCCGGGCCGTCCTCATGACCCTTAAGGCGACCTCTCCCCGGTTGGCGACGAGGATCTTCTTGAACATGAAGAGCGGCCTATGTTGCTTAGCCGTTTACGATCGCCGTTCCCCGGACAGGCCCATGACAAAGGCGCAATGGATCGCCAAGGGC
>JBHICW010000198.1:0-3248 GCA_046759785.1 Alphaproteobacteria bacterium | reverse complement strand
GGAAACACCCGGCCCTGGCCGGTTTCCAAATCGAGCCCGTCGGTGAAGGGTCCGCGGAAGATCGCCAGGTCCGACCGCTGGACGCCTTCCGCCGCACACAGGGCGGTCAGCTCCTTGAGCGCCATCGAGCGCTCCGAGTCATGAGCCACGAACACCCGCGAGTTCGCCATGTCGAGCTCGTCGGCTTCCACCTCGAAGTCGCGTGCCGCACGCTGAATGAGCCTCTTGCGGACGTTGGAGGCGGCGAGACGCACGGCGTTGCCCGACATATAAAGCTGCCGGGTCGCCGTGGTCGTGCCGGAGAGCGGGGTCACCGCCGAATCGGTGTGGTGGATCACCACCTTCTCCATCGGGACACCGAGGATCTCGGCGGCGATCTGGCACAAGGCCGAGATCTGTCCACCGCCGATGTCGGGCACCCCCGTACGGATGACGACGGTGCCGTCGAGCTCGACGCCCACCCAGGCCTCGGAGGTGTCGTGGAACCAGGTGATGCGCCCGTAGCTCTGCTGATAGCAGGCGACCCCGCGGCCGACCTTTACCGCTCCTTGATCGGGCGTCCGCTTGCCGAGGGCCTGCCAGGCGCGCGTCATGCACTCCTCGGCCCAGACGGCACTCTCGATGATCTGGCCGGTGGCGTTGGCGTCGCCTGTCTTAATGAAGTTCCGGCGCCGAAGCTCGAGTCGGTCGATCCCTAGCGCCTTCGCGACCTCATCCATCTGCGCTTCGTAGGCGATGCACGCCTGCGCCGCGCCGAAGCCCCGGAATGCGTCGCAGACTAGGTTGTTGGTCGCAACCGCGACGGCGTCCACGTGCAGGTTGTCGACCCTGTAGGGTCCGGGTGACGCTACCATGGCATAGAGCAGCACGTAGGGGCTCAAGGTCGCGTAAGCGCCCGCGTCGGCAGTCATCGTCACCGTCTGGGCCGTGATCTTGCCGTCGCCGGTGACGCCGGTGCGGTAGGTGAACGTGAAGGGATGGCGCTTGCCGTGGGCGAGGAACGACTCCTCGCGCGAGTAGACGAGGCGCACCGGCCGTCGCGTCGCTTTCGCGAGCAGGGCGAGGTAAATCTCGACGGTCAAATTCTCCTTGCCACCGAACCCGCCGCCGACGAGTCCACCCTTGACGTGGACCTTGTTGTGGGGCACGCCCACGGCGTCCGCCACCGTCCGGAAGTGCTCCACCACCTGGGTGCTGACCCGGATGTTGATGACCTCGTTCTCATCCACCCAGGCGAGCCCGACTTCGGGCTCCAGGAACGCATGTTCGACGTGCTGGGTCCTGATGGTGATCTCGACCACGAGGTCGGCGTCGGCGAAGCCCTTCTCCACGTCGCCCTTGCGGACCTTGTAGCGGGTGACGATGTTGTCGTCGCCGTAGACGGCCGGCGCTGCAGGCTTCATCGCCTGGAACGGGTCGTAGACCCCCTCGAGCGGCTCGTAGTCCACCTTGATGAGCTCCAGGGCCGTCTCGGCGACGGCCAGCGTTTCCGCCGCCACCAGCGCGATCGGCTCGCCGTAGACGCGGACCCGATCCTTGGCGAGGATTGGCTGGGCTGCTTTGAGCTGGTGCTGGCCGGTCTGTCCGGGAATGCCGGTGGCGACGAGCCGGTCAGGAAGCTCAGCGGCGGTGAGCACGCAGCATACGCCGGGGAGCTCCCGCGCCCGGGAGGCATCTACCTGTTGCAGGCTGGCGCTCGCGTGGCTCGACCGCATGATCTTGGCATGCAGCATGCCCGGCATGGTGAAGTCACCGGCGAAAAGGCTGGTGCCGACCGCCTTGCCGGGCGCGTCGGTGCGCGGCAGGGGCTTGCCCACCTGCCGGAGTTCCGGGATGTTGAGCTCCGGCCGGTTGATCTTCAGGCTCTCGCTCACGACCTCTCTCCCTGCTCGCGAAGCACCGCGGCGGCCTCACGCACCGCCTCGAAGATCCGGGTGTAGCCGGTGCACCGGCACAGGTTCCCGCCGAGCCCGGTGCGAATGTCCTCGATGCTGGGATTCGGCTTCTCGTCGAGCAGGAACTTGGCGGCGATGATGATGCCGGGGATGCAGTAGCCGCACTGGACCGCCCCGTGCTCGATGAACGCGGCCTGCAGCGGGTGAGGGTCCTCTCGTCCGCCAAGCCCCATAACCGTGGTGATGGCATGGCCCTCGGCGGTCCAGGCGAGCATCAGGCAGCTGTCCACCGCCTGGCCATCGACGAGGACGGCGCAGGCGCCGCAGTCGCCCTTCTCGCAGCCGCTCTTGACCTCGAAGTGCCCCAGGTCGCGTAACGCCTCGAGCAGGGTCCGGTTGGCGGCGACGGTGGTCTCCCGGCGCTCCCCGTTGACCTCCAGCGTGATTCGTTTCTCCTCGACCATCGCCTCACTCCTTGCTCAGTCGAGCTCGTCCCATGCCTGTGCCAGCAGCCGCCGGATCAGCACCTCGATCACGTGCCGCCGGTACTCGGCGGACGCCCGGACATCGTCGATGGGCGAGCACTCCGCCTTCGCCTGCCGGGCCGCCTCGTCGATCACGGCGGGGGTGAGGGTCTTGCCGGTGAGTATTGCTTCGGCGTCATGCGCGCGTTTGACGACCGGGGCGACCGCGGCAAGCGCGATCCGCGCGCGCGAGCAGGTTCCCGCCTCGGCCGTCAACGCCACCGCGGCACCTGCGACCGCGATCGCATCGCCCTTCCTGAGGCCCAGCTTGTAGAAGAGGTTCGCCGACCGCGGGGGAAGCGCCGGCCAGCGGATCTCGGTGAGCAACTCGTCCGCCCGGCGCACGGTCTGACGCACGCCGGTGGTGAACTCATCGAGCGGGACCGCGCGGGTGCCCTCGCGGCTCGCAAGCACGACCTCGGCGTCCAGAGTGAGGAGGGGCGGGACCAGATCGGCGGCGGGGGACCCATAGCAGACGTTGCCCGCGACGGTGGCTACGTTGCGGACCATGGCGCCGCCGAAGACGCGGGTCGCGGCCACCAGGGCCGGTGCCTCCTCCGCCATCAGTCGGTGGCGCAGAAGCTCGCTCAGCGTGGTGCGCGCGCCGAGGGCGATCCGGCCGTCCTTCCGCCCGATGCCCCTGAGCTCGTCGAGCGCGGCGAGGCTCACGACCCGGTCGGCGGAGGTTCGCCGCGCGCGCAGGTCCACCAACAGGTTCGTGCCGCCCGCGAGGGGAACCGCGCGGCCGTTCTCTGCCGCCAGCGCCTCGAGCGCTTCCTCGAGCGAGCGCGGCTGAACGAGATCGAATTCCGGCAGCATTCTTCACCCC
>JBHICW010000197.1:0-3273 GCA_046759785.1 Alphaproteobacteria bacterium | reverse complement strand
GCGTACTCGATGGAGGCGGTCATCTGGATGTCGAAGGACACCAGCATCTCCACCATCGGGTTCACGTTCTTGATCATCTCGTACGCCCACTTGGCGTTGTTGAGGAGGTTGACGTTGTTGAAGATGATCGCCTTGGTCGGCGTGGGCATGTGGGTCTTGCCCGTGAAGTTCTTGCGGCCGTAGCGCGGCGTTTCGACGATCAGCGCCTTGTCGCCGTGATTCCAGTACGCGGGCTCCTCGTCCTTGCAGGTGCCCCGGACCCGGATGTCCTTGCCGTCCACGCTCGGATCCAGCTCGGGGTCGAACGGGTCCTCGGCCACCCAGCCCTTGAACCCCGGCCCGGTCCACGGCGATCCCTGGAAGATCGCCGCCTTGTAGTTGCCGGCCCAGGTCATGCCGCCGGCGCCGCGCTCGCCGATGTTGCCGGTGAGCATCAGCGGCAGGTACTTCGCGCGGTTCATCTCGGTGGCGTGGAACCAGTGATTGATCCCCTCGCCCTGGTGGATCGCCACCGGCTTGATCGTCGCGATGTCCTCGGTCAGACGCAGGATGAGGTCGCGCGGAGAGCGGGTGATCTCGACGACCGAGTCGAGGTCGTAGTCGCGCAGGTGCGTCTGGTAGAGGCGCCACAGCGTGGCCACGGCCACCTTGCTGCCGTCCTTCAGCTCGACATCGAACTCGCCATCCAGCTGCGGCGCGATGCCGTCCTTCTCCATCGCCCTGCCGACCTGGTCGCGGGTCATGGCCCGCGGACCGCCGGTCTTCTCGTCCCAGACCACGAAGTCGCCCAGACGGGCGTGCTGCTCGGGCGTCAGCCCCTGCACCCTCACCGACGGTCCGTCGGGGTTGAGGACGCCCTTGTAGTCCGGGAAGACGTCGGCGGCTCGCAGGCGCTTGAGGTTGTCCTTGCGCACGAGCAGCGGGAAGTCGGTGAAGCGCTTGACGAAGGTCTCGTCGTACTGCCCTCGCTCCATGAGCAGCCGGGTGATGCCCAGGAAGAGCGCCGTGTCGGTGGCCGGCCGGATGGGGATCCAGTAGTCGGCCTTCGTCGCCGGCGGCCCGTACTCGGGGGCGATGACGACGATCTTCGCGCCCCGCTCCATGCACTCGATGAACCAGTGGGAGTCGGGGAGCTTGTTCTCCACCAGGTTCTTGCCATCCATGATGATGAGCTTGGAGCTGCGCAGGTCGTTGAAGTCGCAGTCCGACGTCTGCACGCCGTGCACCCAGGGGTGCCCCGGGGCCTGGTCGCCATGCCAGGTGTAGTTGGAGAAGTTGCGTCCGCCCCGAGCGTCCTCCTTCGACACACCGCGGACGTGCGTATCGACCAGCGCCATCGCGTTGTTGAGGCGGTACATGCCGTACTTGCCGATGACGCCGAGCAGTCCCATGCCGCCGCGCATCTTGATGGTGCGCGTCCCGGCTCCTCCCATCTCCTCCACCATCTCCGGCTGGTAGCCCTGTGCGAGGAGTCGCTTCGCACCCTCTTCGCCGCTGTAGCGTCGGGCGATGCTGATCAGGCAGCGCGCGATGTTGCGGAACGCCTCGTCCCAGGAGATCTGGATGAACTCGTCGTCGCCGCGGCTGGTGAAGCCGTATCGGTCGCGCAGCTCCGGCGTGAGCTCCGGGAATCCGGCATCCGCCCACGCCTTCCACCCCTTGCGGACGATGGGATGCCGTAGCCGGTAGGGCCCGTACAGCACCCGATGAAAGGTGTAGCCCTTCGCGCACTGGCGCGGGTTCCAGTTGTGGGTGGCGTGGTTGCCGTCGAGATCCGAGTAGGTCTGGTAGTCGTACGTCGACCCGAGGCGCGTGACGATGTCGTTGCGCACGTAGGCGCGGATCCGGCAGGCATGGGTGTCGTTCGGCGAGCACACCCAGTCGAACAGGCGGTCGTAGCGGTACTGGTCCCGATAGATCTCCTCCCAGTCGCGAGCGACGCTGCCGGCAAGAGGGTTCTCGTCGGGATCGGCGGCGGCCAGGACCTTCAGCGGGATCCCGAGCCCCACGACCGACGTGCCCACCCCGAACCACGTCAGGAAATCTCGCCGCGACACGCCAAGATGGCCGTCAGTGGACATAGTCTCGCCTCCCGTCGACGTCACGGTTGGACTTCCAGTTCCTGCCAGATGCTGACCGACTTCTTCCCGTCCCGGTCGCCGGCGTCGCCGTTCCAGATCGCGAACGCCGCCAGCACGGTGCTACCGGGATGGATGTCCACGCTGTGCTCGCCTTCTCCATTCAGGCTGCGACGGAACGTGACCCGGTAGGAGCCCTGACTGTGAATGGCGTGATCGGTACGCACCTGCTGGGTGTCGCGCGCCTTCAAGGTGCCGAAGCCCTGCGCGGCCAGATCCTCCCCGGCGCTGCGACGCGTCGGATCGGCGACGATGTTCCCCGCGCCCCACGCGGTGATGTACGCGGGGTCCGACTCCAGCGTGAGCGCGTGACGCATCGGTTGCTCATAGGGGGAGTTCTGCAGGTTGGGGTAGGAATCGATGCCGATGTGCGGGTACTGCGCCTCCAGGTCGTTGTAGCCCTTGAGGTCCGCCTGGCGCTCCGCCTTCCACATCCAGATGTTCACGAAGCGCCCCTTCTCGCCCATGGCGAATAGCGGGGGGTCGCTGTCGAACGGCGCGAGCTGCACGGCCGCCGCATCGCGGAAGTCCTGCGGTCGGATCATGAGGTCGTCGGCGGTGGCGTCGGCCCACACGAGCTGGAGCGCCAGCTCCCTTCCGTCGTGAGCGGCGCGCACGGTGACGTACTCCGGCCGGTTGTAGCGCCACCACAGGGGCATGAGGTGCAGGTCCACGCTCGGGATGCGCGTCCAGGTGGCGGCGTCGGGGTGATCGGGCAGGTACTCCACCCGCACGACGGGAATGCGATAACGCTTCATCTCGGCGCGCTCGCGCAGCACGTCGCTGGACAGCGACATGACGAAGTGGACGAGGTGCCACGCGTCGTCGCCGAGGTAGGTGTCGCCGTGATCGGGCATCGGGGTGCCCGGGATGCCGCCGATGATGCGGCGATAGAGGTCTTCCGGCGTGCGCGGACCCTTGAAGACCCCGGTGGTGAGGTCGCGGGGCCGGATCGGGACCCCGTCCTCGTCCTCCAGCGTGGCGGCCGACTCGCCGTCGCCCCTCCCGGTCGGTCCGTGACACTTGGCGCAGGCCTCGCGGAAGATCTCGGCGCCGCGGGCGATGCTGTCGGCGCTCTTGGCCGGCTCGTCGGGAACCCCGATCCGACCCTCCCCGCGCTCCACGGTCTCCTCGT
>JBHICW010000196.1:0-3296 GCA_046759785.1 Alphaproteobacteria bacterium | reverse complement strand
GCCGGCGTTGCGCCGAAGAGAGTTCCGCAGCCGCCGCGGCGACGAGGGCTCTTGCCTGTCGCCTTCGTGGCTTTGATATGGAACTCTGGTAGCCGGGCCACAAGGTCGCTCGCGGCCATGTGATTCGTCGTGAACCCTGAGGCCGGAGCCGGGCGGGGTCCGGGCCCGGCACCGCACCCGGTCCCGGTTTCCTTCGCTTTCGCGAAGCCCCATAATGGCTCGTTCGCCAACCTCCCGAACCGACCAAGGATGTGATGTCGACCGCCGACCGTTTCGCCAATCCGCCCGCCGTCCGCGCCCCACGGGGGACCCGGCTCACCGCCAGGAGCTGGCTCACCGAGGCGCCGCTCAGGATGCTCATGAACAACCTCGACCCTGAGGTGGCCGAGCGACCCGAGGAGCTCGTGGTCTACGGCGGCATCGGCAGGGCCGCCCGCGACTGGGCGTGCTTCGAGAAGATCGTGGCTGTGCTCAAGACCCTCGGCGACGACGAAAGCCTGCTCATCCAGTCGGGCAAGCCGGTCGGAGTCTTCAAGACGCACCCCGACGCCCCGCGCGTCCTCATCGCCAACTCCAACCTGGTGCCGCACTGGGCGACCTGGGAGACCTTTCACGAACTCGACCGCAAGGGGCTCATGATGTACGGCCAGATGACGGCCGGCTCCTGGATCTATATCGGCACCCAGGGGATCATCCAGGGCACCTATGAGACGTTCGTCGAGGCGGGGCGCCAGCACTACGGCGGCGATCTCACGGGGCGCTGGATTCTGACCGCGGGGCTCGGAGGCATGGGTGGCGCGCAGCCGCTGGCGGCGACCATGGCGGGCGCCTCGCTCCTTGCGGTCGAATGCCGCCCCAGCCGGATCGAGCGGCGGCTCGAGACCGGGTTCCTGGACCGTCACTCAAACAGCCTGGACGAGGCGCTCGCGGTCATTCGCGAGGCCTGTGACAAGGGCGAGGCGGTCTCGGTCGGGCTGCTAGGCAACGCGGCGGAGGTGGTGCCCGAGATCGTGCGCCGCGACGTACGCCCCGACCTCGTCACCGACCAGACGAGCGCCCACGACCCGGTCCATGGGTACCTCCCCTTGGGCTGGACGCTGGAGCAATGGGAGGAGCGGCAGGAGCGCGACCCGGAAGGGGTGGCGAAGGCGGCCAAGGAGTCGATCGCCGTCCACGTGAAGGCGATCCTCGCGCTTCACCGCCGCGGCGTGCCCGCCTGCGACTACGGCAACAACATCCGTCAGGTCGCCTCCGACGCCGGCCTCAAAGACGCCTTCACCTATCCCGGCTTCGTCCCGGCTTACATCCGGCCGCTATTCTGCCGCGGGATCGGCCCCTTCCGCTGGGTCGCGCTTTCGGGCGAAGCAGAGGACATTTACCGCACCGACGCGAAGGTGAAAGAGCTCGTGCCCGACAATCCCCACCTCCACCGCTGGCTCGACATGGCCGAGGACCGCATCCACTTCCAGGGGCTGCCCGCCCGCATCTGTTGGCTGGGGTTGGGGGATCGGGCACGGGTGGGTCTCGCGTTCAACGAGATGGTCGCCCGGGGTGAGGTGAAGGCGCCTATCGTTATCGGCCGCGACCACCTCGATTCGGGCTCCGTCGCCAGCCCCAACCGCGAGACGGAAGGGATGCGGGACGGCACCGATGCGGTCTCGGACTGGGCCTTCCTCAACGCGCTGGTGAATTGCGCCAGCGGCGCCACCTGGGTCAGCATCCACCACGGAGGCGGCGTCGGCATCGGCTACTCGCAGCACGCCGGAATGGTGATCGTGTGCGACGGAACCGAGGCCGCGGCCGGGCGCCTCGAGCGGGTGCTCACCAACGACCCCGCGAGCGGCGTCATGCGCCACGCCGACGCGGGCTATGAGGCGGCCATCGCGTGCGCCCGCGAGTACGGGCTCGATCTGCCCATGCTCGAGGAGGCGGCGGCCGCCGCCGCGCGAGCGGCCCGGAACGCCTGACGTACCACCCGGGTCGAACCAGCCTCGTCGGGCCGATCTCAACGGAGCATCTCGGGCAAGACTCGCCGCCGGCAGCGAGGGAATCGAGGTGTTCGGGGCCTTACCAGGCGCCGCGTCGAAGCCCGGGGGCCGACGATCAATCTGGTCAAGGGCGGTAGTGACCTGCCAAATGGCGCAGCCCGATTCCCACAAGGAGTCCCCCGTCGGAGACCGCGCGAAGGGTAGACATGCCGTGAAGGGATTGACGCGACGCAGCTGCCTAACGTCTCGGACCTGACGCCAAGCGTGACAACGGGCCCAATTGGGCCTATATATATTACCAAATGGTTCACTCCAGCGGGTCGTCCCTGGTATGATCGCAGCCGAGAAAGTAGCCGAAGCCCTTGGCGGAGAGCGCGTGCTTGCTTGCAAGATCCGCGACTACGCCGATCTCAACCGCGTCGTTCACGAGCGCCTACCCTTCGCCGCCCTCAAGCACCTGATCGATAGCGACAAGCTCACGGTCGTCGAGGTCAAGAGGCACCTCATTCCGTCCACGAGCTATGCCCGGCGGGTCAAGAGCAAGCGGCTCAGTGTCGTCGAAAGCGAAAAGGCCGAACGCCTCGCCCGTGTCTTCGCGACCGCCGAGGAGGCGTATCGGAACAAGGACAAGGCTCACCGCTGGCTGCGGGCGCCCAACCCGGAGCTCGACGGGAAAACTCCGCTCGAGATTGCCGCCACCGAACTCGGTGCGCGCCAGGTCGAAACCATTCTCTGGCAGATCGCCCACGGCATACCCGCCTAATGAAGGCCTGGCGGATCGCAGCGGCTCGGTTCGCGAGGTTTGACGGCGAGGGCGCGCGGCTGTACGGCGGCAGGTGGAATTCACCTGGCCGTCCGCTAATTTACGGGGCGTCGCACCTCTCGCTCGCAATTCTGGAATTGCTGGTCCGCCTGCCGACCAACGAGGTCCCCGACGACTATGTTCAGATCGAGATCACCATCCCTGACGACGTCGCCACGGAAACCATCGACTCCACGGACGTTCCCGGCTGGAACGCTCGCGACCAGCGCGCTAGCCGAAGCTATGGCGACGCGTGGCTTGACGAGCGGCGAACGGCTGTGCTGCTCGTGCCTGCGGTCGCCGTCCCGGAGGAGCACAACGTCCTAATCAACCCCTTTCATCCCGACAGGCGACGCGTCACCCATACCGACCCAGAGCCGGTGATGTGGGACAAGCGATTGTTCCAACGTTGATCGTTGGCCGTGGATTAAGTCTGCGCCCCTGCGAGACCTGGACAGGTCTCGCTGAGAACGGGGCCTCTCGGGCCCGGGGGCGCCCTGGCGCAG
>JBHICW010000195.1:0-3331 GCA_046759785.1 Alphaproteobacteria bacterium | reverse complement strand
GCGGCGCAAAAGTCTCCGTTACCTGGCCCGAAACCCTCACCGGGGACGGCCGGCACCTCCGGCACGCGGCGCAAAAGTCTCCGTGACCTGTCACGAAACCCTCACGAATTTGGAACGATTTTGAACCTCATGTGGGCGTAACCGGTTATCGCTGCACGATAAAACAGGACGCGCCCCACCAACACACTTAGAATTTCTTACCCCGCTCACTCCGCTGCCCTCGCCGAACTGCCCTTGTAAAGTTCGTCCCATCGTGTGGACGAGACGGAGCAGCAGGGGGTTTACCATGCTTATCTGGCTTAGGAAGCTTGCGGTGCAGCTCGCCAAGGACGAACGCGGTGCGACCGCGATCGAGTACGGGCTGATCGCCGCACTGATTTCGGTCGTCATCGTCGTCGCCTTAATTGCCGTCGGCGGCGCGCTCACGACCGTGTTCAACCTGGTTGCCAACTGCCTTTCCGGCGCAGCGGCCGGCGTCTTGCCCGCGTGCTAATAAGCGTACGGGGTTAGCCCTGGCGGGCCCACTGTGTCGGGGGGAACCTCCCGGGTCTCTGGTAACGCCTTGACGCAAAAGAAAATCCCCAGAGGCCCGCCTCCGGCGCGTCCCAAAGACGCTTCGTCAGCCACCTACTCGCCCCGCCCCGCGCGGGGCTTTTTTTGCCGGGGCGATCAGACCTCTCACCGCTCAGCGGCGGGTTGGTGGCGGCGCCTTAGCGGCCTCAGGAGCCGTCGGGGGTAGCCGCACGGACATGTCCCTCCGACGGCACCAACCCCATTGTAGGCGTCGCGCGCGACGGCTGAGAGGCCATCCACGCGTGGAGCATGGTGCCAGTCAAGAACCCCGCCCGGATCATCGCCTCGGTGTACAGACGCGCTCTCGATTGGAAACGACGGCGGCACGCGGTGGAGCAAAAGCGCTTGACGTAGGCGCCATAGCGCCGCTGCTCGACAGATGCGCCGCACCAAGGGCAGGCGCGCCGGGTCATTCCTCACCCTTGTCGCGGTGGGCGCCGTCCCCAGCGTGCGGCGCACGCCCTGGGAAGCGGCCGTCCCGGCGGCGGTGTACTCGTCGAAGGCCCTGGCGTCGCCTACGTTCTTGAGGGGCTGGCGCCAGGTCTCCCACGCCGCGCGGCTTGTTTGCGCCGGGCTGCTACGACAACGTCGTCTCCCGCGGCAGGATTGTCGGCGGGTTCCAGCACACGGCGAGAGACCTCGCGCGCGCCATCCCGTGCGCACGGCTTGACGCGCAACCCTTTTTGGCAAACAAGGAACCCCGTCAGAGCGAAACCACGGAGCCGTGTGTCGGAACCAAAGACCGGAGCGCGACGGCATGACTGGGCCTGAGACCGCGAACGACGAAGGCAGCCGGGATTTCATCCGCAACATCATCCGCGCAGCCGGCCAGGACACCGTCGTCACCCGCTTCCCCCCGGAGCCCAACGGCTACCTCCATATCGGTCACGCCAAGTCGATGTGCCTGAACTTCGGCGTCGCCCAGGAGTTCGGGGGCCGCTGCCACTTGCGCTTCGACGACACCAACCCCACCAAGGAGGAGCACGAGTACATCGAGAGCATCCAGGAGGACGTTCGCTGGCTCGGCTTCGACTGGGGCGAACATCTCTACTTCGCCTCCGACCATTTCGAGAAGCTTTATGAATGGGCCGAACATCTGATCCACGTCGGCAAGGCCTATGTGGACGACCTCTCCCAGGAGGAGATCCGCGCCTACCGCGGCACGTTGACCGAGGCGGGCCAAAACAGCCCCTACCGCGACCGGTCCGTCGAGGAGAACTTGGATCTCTTTCGCAGGATGCGTGCAGGGGAATTCCCCGACGGCGCGCGGGTGCTGCGCGCCAAGATCGACATGGCCTCCGGCAACATCAATATGCGCGACCCGGTGATCTACCGTATCCTCCACGCGCGCCACCCGCGCACGGGCGACGCCTGGTGCATCTATCCCACCTACGACTTTGCCCACGGCCAGTCGGACGCGATCGAAGGGGTAACGCATTCGCTGTGCACGCTCGAATTCGAAGACCACCGCCCGCTCTATGACTGGTTCATCGACAACCTGCCCGTACCGTCCCGCCCACGGCAGTACGAGTTCGCGCGCCTGAACCTCTCCTACACGGTGCTGTCGAAGCGAAAGCTCACGCGGCTCGTGCAAGAGGGCCACGTGCGGGGCTGGGACGATCCACGGATGCCCACGCTCTCCGGGCTCCGGCGGCGCGGCGTTCCGCCCGCGGCGATTCGCGACTTCGTGCGGCGCGTCGGCGTCGCGAAGAGCGACAATCTGGTCGAGGTGGCGCTCTTGGAGCACTGCACCCGTGAGCTGCTGAACAAGACGGCCGGGCGCCGCATGGGCGTCCTGCGCCCGCTAAAAGTGATCATCGAGAATTACGCCGAAGGCGGCACGGAGGAGGTCGAGGCGGTCAACAATCCGGAGGACGCTTCAGCCGGTGCGCGCGCCGTGCCCTTCTCGCGCGAGATCTATATCGAGCGCGACGACTTCATGGAGGACCCGCCGCCTAAGTTCTTCCGGCTCGCGCCCGGCCGCGAGGTCCGGCTACGCTACGCCTACTTCATCACCTGCCTGGAGGTGATCAAGGACGATGCGGGCGAGGTGGTCGAGTTGCGTTGCGCTTTCGACCCGGCGACCCGCGGTGGCAACGCGCCCGACGGGCGAAAGGTGAAGGCGACGCTGCATTGGGTCTCGGCCGCGCATGCCGTGCCGGCGGAGGTGCGGCTCTATGATCAGCTGTTCACGCGGCCGGACCCGGGTGCGGAGGGCGACATCTTTGACGACCTCAATCCCGATTCGCTGACGGTGCTCGAAGATTGCCGACTGGAACCCAGCCTTAAGGACGCGCGTGCGGGCGAGCCCGTGCAGTTCGAGCGCCAGGGCTATTTCTGTCTCGACCCGGATCGGGCGCCGGAGAAGCCGGTGTTCAACCGCACCGTCGCGCTTCGCGACACCTGGGCGAAGATCCAGGCGCAGGGCGGCCGGAAAGCCTAGTGCCGACTTGCGGTGTCGGCCGCCTGGTGGCGCCGCTTCAGAGCCGGCGCCGGGGCTCGTTGTGGGAGGGGGCAACGCACGCACGCGCCCCTGCACCGAAACGAACCCATTCCAGCACCGCGTCGACCTCGGGCATGGTGGCGAAAGCCTGGGGCCAGGCCCGGGCCGCGCCTCGGGAGGTGACCGCCGTCACTGCGTCGGTGGCCCAATCGAGCCATGTTGTGTTTGGATTTTGGATAATGACCGGGGTGCGCGGTTCCAGTACAGTGTGCCGTGACGAGGCGCGATGGCCCGTGCCGGGGTTCCGGTGCGTGC
>JBHICW010000194.1:0-3340 GCA_046759785.1 Alphaproteobacteria bacterium | reverse complement strand
CAATCTGGCACATCACGATGCTGTTGGCGTGCCCCGTCCACAGCATCGGGCGCGGACATCCTGAACTCGGTTTTCCAAGTTCGTGCCGTGCGGGGCGCTGAGCACGTCATCGACGTAACATTGTGTGGCGTCGGGGCATTGGGTTGACGGGGCGTGCGGGACGTCCTTACTAGAGCACTTTGCGGGGGTCGCCGCTATCGAGCCAGGCAAGTGTTGACGTCCCCATGATTCCGTAACCGATCAGGCGCTGCAAGGCCTCCGGAAAGGTTCTCGCAACAGCCGGAGGAAGGGCGAGATAGAGCGTTTCATCCTGTCGCAGCCAGCCAAGGCTATAACCGGCATAGCCGCCGATCCGGGACACGGCCGTGTCGTTCGGGGCTTCGCGCCGCCTACTGATCGAAGACGACGACGCTGCGCGCCACCGTGCCGGCCTTCATCTCCTCGAAGGCCTCGTTGATCTGCTCAAGCCCGATGCGCCGGCTGATCATGTCGTCGAGCTTGAGCTTGCCCGAAAGGTAGAACTCGACGAAGCGCGGCATGTCGACGCGGAAGTGGTTTGACCCCATGTTCGAGCCCTTCAGGGTCTTGTCGTTGAGCAGGTCGTCGGCCGGAATCTCGATCATCAGGCCCTCCGGCACCATGCCGATGATGGTGGCGACGCCCGAGGTTCTCAGCATGCGAAATGCCTGCTCGCTGGTCTCCTTGAAGCCCAGCGCCTCGAACGAGTATTCGACGCCGCCGCCGGTCATCTCCCTGACCGCCTCGACCGGATCGGTCTGGCTTGCGTCGACCACGTCGGTCGCGCCGAAATGCTTGGCGAGGTTGAGCTTCGAACCCTTGACGTCGACCGCGATAATGCGCCCGGCACCGGTGATCGCCGCGCCGTTGATGGCCGACAGCCCCACCCCGCCGCAGCCGATCACGGCGACGGTGCTGCCGACCTCGACCTTGGCTGTGTTGATCACCGCGCCGAAGCCGGTGGTGACGCCGCAGCCGATCAGCGCCGCCCGGTCGAGCGGCATGTCGTCGCGGATCTTCACCAGGGCGTGCTCGTGGATCAGCATGTATTCCGCGAAAGCGGAAAGCGAAACGAATTGGTGCATGTCGCCACCGTCCCGCGACAGACGCGGCGCCTCGTCGTCGGCGCGGGCGACCTCGGGGTTCTGGCAACTGAACGACCGCCCCGTGGTACAGAACTCGCAGTGGCCGCAGAACACCGACATGCAGGTGATGACGTGGTCGCCCGGCTTCACGTAGCGCACTTCCGAACCGACCTTCTCGACGACGCCCGCCGCCTCGTGGCCCAGGATGGTCGGCAGGGGCCACGCGTAATTGCCGGTGATAAAGTGGAGGTCGCTGCGGCAGACGCCACAGGCGGCGGTCTGAACCAGGACCTCGTGGGATTTCGGGTTGTCGACCTGGACGCTTTCGATGCTGAGCGGCGTGCCCACGGCGTGCAGAACGGCGGCCTTCATGGCGGGTCTCCCCTGCTGATGTCGGGAACAAGTTAGCCAAACCCGCGCCCCGATCCAATAGTCAGTACGGTCGCAGATTACGGATGGTGTCCTAAAGGGTGCCTTCCCCAGCACAGCACCGGCCGCGCACCGTTAGGCGTCGGAGGGCAGCAAGAGCGGCGACCCATCCAGAGGACTCGGCAGACCTTCACAGCTCCCTGGCCTTGTCGCGGAGGGCGAACTTCTGAACCTTGCCGGTCGAGGTCTTGGGCAGGGGCCCGAACACCACCATCCGGGGCGCTTTGAAGGCAGCCATGTTGTCCCTGCACCACTGGATGATGTCCCCGGCCGCGACCTCGCCGGCGTCCGGCCTGAGAGTGACGAAGGCGCAGGGCGTCTCGCCCCACGTCTCGTCGGGCTTGGCCACGACCGCGGCCTCCATCACGGCCGGGTGCCTGTAGAGAACCTCCTCCACCTCCAAACTCGAGATGTTCTCGCCGCCGGAGAGGATGATGTCTTTGGACCGGTCCTTGATTTCCATGTAGCCGTCCGGGTGCAGAACACCCAAGTCGCCCGTATGGAACCAGCCGCCGGCAAACGCCTCGCCGGTGGCCTTCGGATTCTTCAAGTAGCCTTTCATCACCGTGTTGCCGCGGAGCATCAACTCTCCCATGGTCGTTCCGTCGGCGGGCACCGGCACCATGGTCTCCGGATCGGCCACCATGAGGTCGGTCATCGTCGGGTAGCGCACACCCTGTCGGGCCATCCTGGCGGCCTTGTCTTCCGGGCTCAGGCCCGCCCACTCATCCTGCCAAGCGCACACGGTGGCCGGGCCAAAGGTCTCGGTCAGGCCATAGAGGTGGGTGACCCGGAATCCTATGCGTTCCATGGCGGCGATCACCGCACTGGGCGGCGCCGCGCCGCCGGTGGCCACCTCGACAGTTTGCTCGAACTTGACCTTCACCTCCGCCGGCGCGTGGACCAGCATATTGAGGACGATGGGCGCCCCGCACATGTGGGTCACCCGGTGCTCCTTGATCATGGGGAAGATGAGCGCCGGGTCCACTTTACGTAGGCAGACATGGGTGCCGGCGGCTGCCGTCACGGCCCAGGTGTAGGTCCAGCCGTTGCAGTGGAACATGGGCAGGGTCCACAGGTAGACCGAATTCCTGCTCAGGCCGAGGACCATCGCGTTGCCCAAGGCGTTGAGGAACGCGCCTCGGTGGTGATAGACGCTGCCCTTGGGGTTGCCCGTGGTGCCGGAGGTGTAGTTGAGCGCCAGCGCCTGCCATTCGTCGGCGGGCAGCCTAAAGTCGAACTCCGGGTCGCCTTCGGCGAGGAACGCCTCGTAGTCCATCGCGCCCAAGAGCTCGCCGCCCTCGGCCAGCGGGTCGTCGATGTCGACGACCAGGAGTGGGCGGCCGATCCTGGCCAGCGCGTCCTCGATGACCGGTGAAAGCTCGCGGTCGGTGATCAGCGCCTTGGCCTCGCCGTGGTTCAGGATGAAGGCTATGGCCGCGGCGTCGAGGCGGTAGTTGAGGGCGTTCAGCACCGCCCCGGCCATGGGGACGCCGTAATGGGCCTCGAGCAGGGCGGGCCCGTTCGGCGCCATCACCGCCACCGTGTCGCCGAGCCCGACCCCGCGCCCGACCAGCGCGCCAGCCAAGCGGCGGCAGCGGGTGCGCATCTCGCGGTACGTGTACCGCGTCGCGCCGTGGATGACGGCGGTCTTGTCCGGATAAACCGAGGCCGCCCAAGTGAGAAAGGTCAGCGGCGACAGGGGCCGGTGGTTGGCCGGGTTACGGTCCAGATCCCGCTCGTAGATACCGGTTCGCTTCGTCACGATGCCGCCTTCGTCCCAACGGTCCAGTCCGACAGGTCATGCC
>JBHICW010000193.1:0-3345 GCA_046759785.1 Alphaproteobacteria bacterium | reverse complement strand
CGCGTTCAGGAGCACCATCAGCCCCACCAACCGGAGGCTGGCCGCGGCCGCGGTCGTGAGCGAGGGCGAGGCCGCCCGGGGCAGGCCCGGATAGCGCCGCGCCTCGACGGCGTCCACAACCTCGTCGAGGTAGAAGCCGGCCACGAGCTGGACGACGGCGACGAACAGGAGCCAGACCAGGGCGACGAGGGCGAATCCGGCGACGGCGACCGCGACCAGCTTGATGACCCAGAGCGCGAGGGTGTCGAGCCAGAAGCCGGAAAGAGACTCGAGGGCGAGGTCGAGGCTGGCGATCCCCCACCCGAGCAGGCCGCCGAGCCCGAGAAACACGGCGAGCGTCCATAAGAGGGTGTGGCGGATCACCCGACGGACCCTGGGGTGAGTGAGGTCGCCAAGGGCTGTGATGAAGGCGGAGAGAGGGGTCCCAGTCACCGGCTTCGTCGTCTTACGGGCTTGTCGTCACGGCCGCCGGCGCCGCGGGGCGCGGATCGAGGGGAACGCGCTCGGCAAGGTCCACGAGCCGTTCGAAGCAGGCGGCGGCCGAAAGCAGCGCGTGCTCTCCCCGCGGCGGGCCCACGAGCTGCAGGCCCACCGGTCGCCCGTCCTGAGTGAAACCGCACGGCACCGAGATCGCCGGGCAGGACGTCAGGGTGATCGCGAAGCTGAGGACGAGCCACTCGACGTAGTTGTCGAAGACCACGCCCGCGACCTCGGTGAGGTAACGCTGCTCGACGGGAAAGGGCGGCGCCACGACGGCGGGCGTGGCCAAGACGTCGCAGCGCTGGAAGAACGCCGCGACGCGCTCATAGAGCTGCCCCCGCGCCCTGAGCGCGGCGCCGAGCTCCTCCGTGCTGACGGCCAGGCCCTTGTCCACGTTCCAGATGATCTCCGGCTTGAAGCTCGCCCGGTGGCGCTGGACCAGGGGCCCGAGCGACGCCAGAAAGGCGGCGGCCCGGAGCGTTTGGAAGGTTGCCGCTGCGTCCCGGAAGTCGGGGCAGGCGGCATCCACCTCCGCACCCAGCTCGGTGAACCGGTGCGCTGCCTGCTCAGAGATCCGCGCCACCTCAGGGTCGACCGGCGCGATGCCGAGGTCGGGGCTGAACCCGACCCGCCGGGGCGGTCGGGGCCGCTCCACGGCCTCGACAAAGCAACTGCCCGGGGCGGGAATGGACAGGGGATCGCGGGGATCGTGGCCCGCCATCGCGTCGAGCATGAGGGCCACGTCGCCGACGGTGCGGCCCATCGGCCCCTTGATAGACATGTCATCGAACGGGAGGGTCCTGGGGGCGGCGGCAACTCGGCCGGGCGAGGGCCTGAGCCCGACGACGGAGCAGAAGCTCGCCGGAATCCGAAGGCTTCCCCCGAGGTCCGAGCCCGTGGCGAGCCACACCTGTCCGGCCGCCAGCGCGGCGGCGGAGCCTCCGGACGAGCCGCCGCAGGTGAGCCGGACGTCCCACGGGTTACGCGTGGCCCCGAAGACCTCGTTGAAGGTGGTGGCCCCGGCGCCGAACTCCGGGGTGTTGGACTTCGCCAGCACGATTGCGCCCTTGGCCTCGAGACGCTCCACCAGGACGTCGGAGCGCGTCGGCACGTGATCGGCGAACAGCGGCGAGCCGTAGGTGGTCCGTACCCCGGCGATGTCGTTGAGGTCCTTGACCGCGATGGGCAGACCGTAGAGCCCGCCCGGGCCTTCCGACGGCCGGACCTTTCCCTCCGCGAACCGCTTCGCATGGTCCCGCGCACGGTCGAGACATAGGGTGGGCAGGGCGTTGAGGACGCCGTCCGTAGCCGCGATGCGCTGTGCCGCCACGTCGACCAGCTCGACGGGCGAGACCTCGCGGCGGCGCAGGAGGTCCACGACCTCGCGAGCAGTCAGGCGGTAGAGATCGGCCATAGGCTCGCGCCCCTCAGGGAGCCTGTCCGTCGGGCGCGGAGTATGGCGCGACGGCGGGAGCCGTGTACAGTCGCCTTGCCGGGCCCGGACCGGTCGCTATACTCCGCCCCCGCCTCGTTGACGGAGGGATCGGCCGATGGCGACGGTGACGCTCGACGTCGTCGGGATCGGCAACGCGATCGTCGACGTGTTGGTGCACGCGGACGACGCCTTGCTCGCCGAGCATGGGCTCACCAAGGGCGCGATGACCCTGGTCGATTCGGCGCGCGCCGAGGCAGTGTACGACCGGCTGGGTCCGGCGGTGGAGTGTTCAGGCGGCTCGGCGGCCAACACGATGGCCGGGATCGCGGCGCTCGGAGGGCGTGCCGCCTTCATCGGCAAGGTTCGGGACGACCAGCTGGGGGCCGTGTTCGCGCACGACATCCGCGCGATCGGCGTCCGCTTCAACACGCCGGCCGCGTCGGCGGGGCCGCCGACCGCCCGCTCCCTCATTCTCGTGACCCCCGACGCGCAGCGGACGATGTGTACCTGCCTCGGCGCCGCGGTCGCCCTCGCCGCGCAAGACGTCGACGAGGCGACGATCGCCGCCGCCCGAGTCACCTACCTCGAGGGCTATCTCTGGGACCCGCCGGAGGCCAAGCGCGCGTTCCGGAGGGCGCTCGAGGTCGCTCACGCCCACGGCCGGCGGGTCGCACTCACCCTCTCCGATCCCTTCTGCGTCGAACGCCATAGGGACGAGTTCCGCGAGCTCGTCGCGGACGGGGTCGACATCCTTTTCGCCAACGAGGTCGAGATCGCGTCGCTCTACCAGGTCGCCGACTTCGAGGCGGCCCTGGAAAGGGCTCGGCGGGAGTGTCCTCTGGCCGTGCTCACCCGCAGCGCCAGGGGCTCGGTCGTGCTCAAGGGCGAAGAGACTCACCGGATAGCGGCCGCACCGGTGGACCGCGTGGTCGATACGACCGGGGCTGGCGATCTCTACGCCAGCGGCTTCCTTTACGGTCTCACCCACGGGTTCGAGCTCTCGCGGTGCGGGCGTCTCGGGGCCCTCGCCGCAGCCGAGGTCATCAGCCACGTGGGTGCGCGGCCGGAAGCCGACCTCGCCGAGTTGGCGGCCTTGGAGTTCGACTGACAGGGAGGCGGGCAGATCCCGGCCGTCGCCGGCGGTCACGCCAAGGCGCTCGCTCGGTCCGGAACGCGGACGCACGGCGGCATCGTCGGCGGCGACGGAGGTAAGCAGGCTACCCATCCGAACCTACTTAACATGGGTGAGTGAAGCTGCCATAAAGGGAGGCGGGGCGGTTGGCGCCGCCGCTGGCCGCTGTGGCCGAAGGCGTCCGGCGGACGCCGCGGCGATGTCGGAGCGGCAGCGCCCGCGCGCTTGATTCTATGAGGACAGAGGGAGGAGCTCGTCATGGCTGACCTCGAGTTCATCACGTCTCACGTCTGCCCGT
>JBHICW010000192.1:0-3351 GCA_046759785.1 Alphaproteobacteria bacterium | reverse complement strand
CCAAGGGGCGAAGGTCGCGGACGTGGCCGAAGAAGCTGGGGTTCTGGACCACGACGCATGAGGTGGCCTGATCCACCGCTTGGCCAAGGTCCTCCTTGCCCTCCGGGTCCGGCGGCGCGGCCGCCACCTCGAGGCCGTTATAGGCGCCGTAGGTCGTAACGACCTCGCGGTAGTGTGGGTGTAGACCGCCCGAGACGACCGCCTTCGACCGGCGGTTCACGCGGCGCGCCATGACGACCGCTTCGGCGGTGGCGCTGGCGCCGTCGTACATGGAGGCGTTGGCCACGTCCATGCCCGTAATCAGCGCCACCTGGGTCTGGAACTCGAACAAGGCCTGTAGGGTCCCCTGCGAGACCTCGGGCTGGTAAGGGGTGTAGGCAGTCAGGAACTCGCTGCGCTGGATCAGGTGGTCGACCGCCGCCGGCACGTGGTGCCGGTAAGCCCCGGCGCCCAAAAAGCAGGCCGCCGAGTCGGCGCTCACGTTCTTCGTAGCCACGGCGGCGAGCGCACGCTCGACCTCGATCTCGCCCGCGTGCGGTGGAAGGCTAAGCCGCCGTTTGAGCCGGGCGCGTTCGGGCACATCGCGATACAGCGCGTCGATCGAATCGACGCCGATCGCGGCCAGCATCGCCCGGCGGTTGGCGTCGGTGTGCGGAAGGTAGCGCATCAGCCGAGTCCCTCCACGTAGGCGTTGTAGGCCTCATCATCCATGAGAGCATCGAGCTCCGCCGGGTCCCCCACCTTGAGTTTCAGGAACCAGCCGTCGCCGGTGGGATCGGCGTTCACCTTGGCCGGATTCTCGGCGAGCGCCTCGTTCACCTCGACGATCTCGCCGCTCACCGGCGCGTAGACCTCGCTCGCCGCCTTCACCGACTCGACCACCGCAGCTTCCTCGCCCTTGGCCACCACCTTCCCGATTTCGGGCAGCTCCACATAGACGACGTCGCCGAGCTGCTCCTGGGCGTAGTCGGTGATCCCGACCACCCCGATCTCCCCCTCGAGCCGAATCCATTCGTGTTCTTCGGTGTAACAGAGCTCACTCATCCCGCGTCTTCCGCCTCCCCTCGTCAGTCCTTGTGATGACGGGTAGGAACAAAGGGCAACGGGGCAACTCGGGTCGGCCTCGGCGCCTCGCCGATGACGACCCTATGCGCCGTGCCGTCGGCCGCGTGTTCGGCGGCGACGTAGCCCATCGCGACCGGCCCGCCGACGGTGGGGCCGAAGCCCCCGCTGGTGACCGAGCCGACCTTCTCACCCTCCAACGCGACCTGGCCCATGTGGGAGACGTCGAAGAGCGACGCCTTGGCCCGGGTGTGGCGGCGCTCGGCGAGGATTCCGGGGGTGTCATGGAGGGGCATAAGGTAGCCCGCGAATGGCACCATCCGGGCGCCGATCTCCTGGCGGGGCCCACAAGGCGGCGTCGTCCGGGTGGCCGTTCGAGACGTCTGGGTCACATGGTCCTCCGACAAGGGCACCCCGAATCCGCCGGCCGGAAACCGGTCACGGCGCGTGCCCCACTCTGTCTTCGGACCTGAGAGATTGACCGGCCGGGAGCTGGAAGCCCCTCAACCGGCTTTCCCCTTCGGTGAGGCCACCGCCCGCCGCCGGACGCGACCTGCTTTCCAGAGCTTCATCCCCCTGCGGTCCTTTTGCCTGAGAGTTTCCGGGGCGGTTGCTCCTTCGGCGCCGGGACCCGGCCTTCGGCCCTTGCCCGTCTCTCCCACAGGGTTCATCTGAAATGTCGCCGGAATCATAAGGACTCGCATCCGCACGTCAACCGACGACTGGCTCAACGGCGCCGCCGGCTGCGCACGTACTCGAGCTGCTCGCGGGTGAGCTGGAACCCAATGAACACCTGGTAATACCTGGCGTCGCCTGTGGACGACAGGACGATACGCTCGCTGACGTTCTCCCGCTGCAATACGTTCAACGGGTTGCCGGAGAAGTCGACTGCAATCTCGACGATCTCCTTGGCCACAATGTTGCGGTCGGGATCGGCGACCGCGATGAAGTACGCATAGCGACCCACGTCGCCTTCGGCCGCGGGCCCGCGGGAAGCGAGCCACAGGAAGGCGACGGCGACATCGACGTAGCCCCCGTCGCTGTAAGCGCACTCGGACGCGATATCGAAGATCCGGCCCTCGAAGCGGACGTCGACCAGGTCGCGTCCGCCGCCTTCACGGAACTGGGTCACCTGGCTGGCATCGTCGAGGATATAGGCGCGGGGACAGGGGGGCCCCGGCTCCTCTCCGACCATTCCGCAGGCCCCGAGGACGAGCGCGAGACCCGCAGCCGCGGTGCACGGCTTAAGTGGCACGGGTCTTGGCTCTACCCATGCAGCCCCGGCCGCGCCCTAAAGGGTGCTGTCGGTTCGGTCGCAGAGAGGCTGGCCCCCCGTGCGCTTGCAACCGCAGAAGAAGATGCGCTTCGTTTCCTGGGCCCCGTAAGGGACGGGGTGGAAGCCGGTGCCCTTGTGCGAACCGTCACGTAAGAGCTGGTTGGCGCTGTGCCCACAGCGGCACCACCAGTACTCCTTGCCGGCTTCGACGCCGACGGCGTAGGGAGACTTTTGGGCGACGATGACCTCGGTCATGACGGCCTCTTTCGCCGTCTCGGCGACGACGGTCCACGTGCGAACGCGGCCGCCTCGCAAGCCCCGGGGCAGCCGCGGAGCAACGACTGTAGTCGGGCGCGCCGTCGCGCACAAGTGCGGTCGAGGCCCTGCCTCGTCGCTCGCCGGCCACGGACAAATGAGTTAGGATAAACCAATGCAGAAGCCACCCTTGACCGTCCTTCTCGCAAGCCGGCGCGGGCTCTGTGCAGCGATGGACCGGACTATCCTAGATTGTCGAGACGGCGTTCGCGGGGTACGGACCGCCCGTCTACGTGCGGCACGATATCGTCCACAACCGCTCGGTCGTGGAGGAGCTCGATGAGGTCCCGGCGGGCGTCCCGGTGGGGCCTTCGCGCCTGAGAGCTTGGTGGAAGCGGTGCTTGACGCCTTGACCGAGCGCTCCGCGGTGACGGTGGAGGAGGTGGAGGTTATCCGCGGGGATGTTCACTTCAAACCGCCCGGCGCGGCCGCCGCGTGAGAGCCAAGCCCGCAAAGCCGCATTCTTCGACCGCGGTCGCCCAGCGATGAGGCGCGGACGCCGGCGGCCTTCCACGGCAGCGGCACGATCGGCCGATTGACCCGCATGGCAGTCTACACGGAAGTCTCGGACGAAGAACTGGCCGCATTCCTTGCCGCGTACGACATCGGCGGGCTCGCCTCTTTCAAGGGCATCGCCGAAGGGGTCGAGAACAGCAACTACCTCGTCATGACAGACCGCGCGCCCTTTATCCTCACCC
>JBHICW010000191.1:0-3356 GCA_046759785.1 Alphaproteobacteria bacterium | reverse complement strand
CCGCGCTCATCACTTTCCGGCCCTGCCGAAGGCGCCCGCCCGCCGACGTGGCCGGGCCTGGCGCTCCATAACCTCCACGCCGTCGCTCCGCCCCACCACGACCACGTCGGCGAGATCCAGGAACAGGCCGTGCTCGACGACGCCGGGCAAGGCCTCGAGAGCGCGCGCGAGCCGCTCCGGCTCGCCGATCCGACCGAACGCGCAGTCCACGAGATAGTGGCCTTCCTCGGTGACGAACGCCTCGCCCCCGGAGCCCCGGCGGAGCTCCGGGGATCCTCCCAGCGCGCGCAGGTGCTCGGCCACGACCTTCCACGCGAACGGTGCCACCTCGACGGGCAGGGGCGATGCCCCGAGCACACGCACGAGCTTGCTCGAATCGACCACGATCACGATGCGCTCCGACACGGAGGCCACGACCTTCTCGCGCAAGAGCGCGCCGCCGCCGCCCTTGATCATGCGGAACGCCCCGTCCACTTCGTCGGCGCCGTCGATGGTGAGGTCCAGGTGGCTCGCTTCGTCGAGCGTGATGAGCGGTATGCCACCGGCCTTGGCGAGCTCGCGCGTCTGCTTCGAAGTCGAAACCCCTTCGACCCTGAGCCCCTGCCTCACTCGCTCGCCCAGCAACTGGACGGCGAGCGCGGCGGTGGTGCCGGAGCCGAGTCCGAGGCGCATGCCCTCGCGGACGAACATGAGGCTCCGCTCGGCGGCACGGCGCTTCTCCGCGTCCCTATCCCTTGCCATGGTCGGCTCCGCCTCTTCCCTCGAACCGCAAGCCGCACGTCGCCACCGGCGCCCCGGCCGCGGGGCGACGGAGGCTGCGATATCAGGTTTCGGGGACGGGAACAAGGCGCCGGGCGGCGGCGGGTGATCGCCCGGCAGACGCGCCCGAAAAGGCGGTGAGAGCCCCGTCCCGACCCTGCCCGCGGTGACGGGGCGTCGGCGTTGGCCTTGGGCCCCCCCTTTGGGGAGGCAACGAGCCGCCGGAGCGTCGCGCCAACAAGGGGGGAAGGGTTCACAGCCGGCCTCCCGGCCGCTATGGTGAGCGCATGTTGCCCGTGCTGACGCATGTGGCGCTCCAGGTCCAGGATCCTCAGGCGTCCATCGTCTTCTATGAGACCTTTTGTGGCCTCAAGGTGGTGCACGAGCGGGGGAAGGACGGCGGCCGGGTCGTGTGGATGGCGGAACCAGGCCGGGAGAAGGAATTCATCTTCGTCCTGCTGGAAGGCGGACGGGGACAGCCGCAGGCGGACGACGAGTACGGCCACTTGGGCTTCGCGGTTGGGAGCCGGGCCGAGGTCGACGTGATCGCGGAAAGGGCGCGTGTGGCCGGCTGCCTGGTGTGGGAGCCGCGCCAAGAGCCCTACCCCGTGGGCTACTACTGCGGGCTCAAGGACCCGGACGGCAACTTCGTCGAGTTCAGCTTCGGCCAGCCCCTCGGCCCGGGCGCCGAAGCAGGCCAACAAGCGGAAAGTTCGCCGTCCTGACCCGGCCTCAAGCGGACGCCGGGGACGCTGTCCAGCGATGCTTTCTGGGATTTGGGGCCCCGACGGGTGAAGCGTAGGGCGGGCCCCTCGCGGGGGTGAAGGTGACGATGGCGGGGGACGGGCTGGAAGGGAACGAGAAGGTTCGTGTCCTCGACGTGAAGGGCCTGGCGTGCCCTCTGCCGGTGCTGCGCGCGAACAAGGCGCTTCGCGACGTGCCGAAGGGCGGTCTCATTCAGGTCCTGGCCACCGACCCCGGCGCGGTCAAGGACTTCAAGGCCTTCTGCAAGACCACCCGGAACGAACTCGTTTCCTGGCAGGAGGCGGACGGCGTCTATACCTTCCTGATCCGCAAGCCGGCCTGACGGATCGGCGGCCGAAGCAGGGCCACGGCAAAGGCTGTGCACCTTCACGCTCATGCAGGAGGTACCGATCCGGGGCTGTATGACCGGCAACTTCTGGAAATCCTCGCCTGAAACGGCAAAGGAATGCGAGGTTAGTTCAGTGCAGGAGGTTCAGGCCGCCCTCGCACGCATTCCGCTGTTCCAGGGCAACTCCCTGAAAGGGATCGGGATCGAACGTCTGGCGGGCCTCACCAACCGAAACTACAAGGTCTCGATCGGGGGCGAGAGCTACGTCTTGAGGATCGCTGGCGAAGGGACCGGCGCGTATATCGACCGGGCGGCGGAGGAGCACCACGCCCGCGTCGCGGCGGAGGCGGGCGTGAACGCGGAGGTTCTCTACTTCGACCGGGAAAGCGGCAACATGCTGTGCCGGTTCATAGAGGGGGCGGTGACCATGGACGCCGAGCGGTTCCGCGACCTCGGCGCGGTCCGGCGCGCGGCGATAGCCATGCGGCGGTTGCACACCTGCGCTAAACCTTTCCTGGCCCGCATCGACGTGTTCGAGAAGATCGACGAGTACCTCGCGCTGCTCCGCCGCTCCGACGCACCGATCCCGGAAGGATACGAGGAGGTCCAGAAGAAAGCAGAGGTCGTGCGCCGGCTCCTCGACGACCGTCCCGTGCCGCTCGCGCCCTGCCACAACGACCCGGTGGCGGAAAACTTCCTCGACACCGGCGAGCGGATGTACGTCGTGGACTGGGAATACTCCGGAATGAACGATCCCATGTGGGACCTGGGCGACGTCTCCGTCGAGGCCGAGTTCGGCGACGAGCAGGACGACGCCTTGATGGACGCCTACTTCGACGGCGAGCCGCCGGCCGCCCAGGTCGGTCGCATGGTGCTGTACAAGGCCATGTCCGACTTGATCGGGACGCTCTGGGGCGTCATCCAGGTCGTCAACGAGAACCGGGCCGAGGACTTCTGGGCCTATGCCGTCAACCGGTTCGAGCGTTGCAGGACGCTGATGGGGAGCGCCGACTTCGGCCGCCACCTGAAGGCTGCAGGCGCCGGGACCTAAGGGGAGAGCGTCACCGAGCCTTCGCCTCAGGAGCCGGGCTCCTCGCCAATAGCTCCTTGACCGCCTTCAAGATGCGCAGCCAAAGCCGGTGGCCGACTCGATCCCCAGCCTCCAATGGCTTGTCGGCCCGCATCGCGGCGCGGACACGGACCTTTTCGCCGTGCTGCTTGATGAGGAGGCGGACGGCGTTGACACTTTCCTGATTCGCAAGCCGGCCTGACGCGTCGGCGGCCTAGCCGGGGCTCGATCCGACACCGCCGGCTGCCGGCTCAAGGAGACCGCTCGCTTTCCTCCCGCCCTTGCGGGCGAGAGATCGAATGCTTACGTTAAATGATGGCTCAACGGGGTGCCCTTGTGGCTGAGAGGCGCCTTTACGGCGTCAACCCGACGAACCTGACCCGGATAATACCGGCGGAGGGATAGAGGCCACCGTCTCGCGTCAAACCTCCGCCG
>JBHICW010000190.1:0-3365 GCA_046759785.1 Alphaproteobacteria bacterium | reverse complement strand
ACCGGCGCCCCGCGCCCGTGCTCCCCGGCGCGCCGAAACGACCCAATAAACGGCGCTTCCCTCCTGGTGCGCTTCCCTTTTAACTGGCGCCATGGCTCCGCGTCCCCTCATCATCGACTGCGACCCCGGCAAGGACGATACGGTGGCGCTGATGCTCGCCTTCGCCTCGCCCGCGGAGCTGGATGTGCTGGCCGTCACCGCCGTCGCCGGCAACGCCGCGCTTCCGACAACGCAAGCCAACGCGCGGCGGATCTGTGAGCTATGCGACCGGGCCGACGTTCCCGTCTACGCCGGCTGCCCGCGGCCAATGCTGCGTCCGCTCGAGACCGCCGAGCATGTCCACGGCCCCGACGCTCTCGGCGGGGTCGACCTGGCGCCGCCGTCGAAGCCACTGGAGGCGGTGCACGCGGTGCCGTTCCTCGTCGAGCGGCTCTTGGCCTCGAACGGGCAGGTGACCGTCGCGGCACTGGGGCCGCTCACAAACCTCGCGCTCGCCATCGTCATGGAGCCTGAGGTCGTGGAAGGGATCCGGGAGGTCGTGCTGATGGGAGGTGCGATCGGCCGCGGCAACGTCACGCCGGCGGCCGAGTTCAACATCTACACGGACCCCCATGCAGCGGCGGTCGTTCTGGGCTCCGGCGCGCCCGTCACCATGATCGGGCTGGAGGTGACGCGAGCGACGGAATTGACGCGCGAGCGCCTGGACGCTCTGCGGCGGATCGACCGCCCTGCCGCCCAGACGGTGGTGCGGATGTTTGCGGCGGCGTCGGGCGAGGCCACGCTCGTGCACGATTCCTGCGTCGTCGCCTACCTCTTGAGGCCCGGTCTCTTTGAGACGGCGGCGCGGGACGTCCGCGTCGAGACGGCGGAGGGGCCCGAGGTGGGCCGCACCACTGTGCGGGAGCCACCGCCGGGCGGCGGGCCCACCGTGCGCGTCGCCACCGGCGTCGACGCCGAGGGCTTCTTCCGCCTCCTCACCGAGCGGCTGGCGCGGCTTTGACATCGTCGGCGGGCCGCCTGTGACCGGCCCGTTCGGCGCCTCGGGCTCGCGTTGACTAGGATTGGCGGGTGGCCAATAATCGCTCGTCCAGGCGGCAACCCAAGGAGGTTGGCGGTGTACCGGCTTTACGGCTTTCCCGGCACCTCCTCGATGGCACCGCATGCGGTGCTGGAGGAGATCGGGGCGGCCTATGAGGTCGTCCCAGTGGACATTAGAAAGCCCCGCGATCCCGCGTACCTCAGGCTCAACCCCACCGGCCAGGTCCCGACCCTCGTCGACGACGGCACGGTGGTCTACGAGGCGGCGGCGATCGTCATGTACCTCGTCGACCGCCATCCCGACTGCGGGCTGGCGCCGGCACTCGGCGACCCGCTGCGCGGAATGTACTACCAGTGGCTGCTGTACATGGCGGCCACGCTGCAGCCAGCGTTCAAGATGCACTACTATCCCGAGCGGTTCACGACCGATCCCGGTGATGAGCCGAAGGTCCAGGCCAACGTGGCGGGGAGGCTCGACGACATCTGGACCAAGATCGACAACGCCCTCGCTGCCGGCCCGTACGTCCTGGGCCAGCGGTTCAGCGCCTGCGACATCTACCTCCAGATGCTGACGACCTGGCGCGCCGAGCCGCAGAAACCGATCTCGGCTTACCCCAACGTCGCCCGCTGCGCCGAACGGGTGAGCGAGCGCCCGGCCGTCGCCCGGATGCTGAAGGCGCACGGGCTCGCGTGAGTGGGCGCCCCGGGGGGATAGGGGCTAGACTCGCGGCGTGAAGACACAATCTTACTTGCAGGGTTTTGCCGTCCGCGATCCGCGTGTACGATAGGAGAGGCGCCGGTCGGTAACGGCTTTCCTATGACGAAGGACGACCGCAAGCTTCCCTCGCGCGCCACCACCGGGGAGATCGACGCGTTCCTGAAGAAGGTGGCGGCCGTGCAGGCGCCGCGGCCTGAGGGTCGCGGCCGGCTGCTCTTCGCCATGGACGCGACCGCCAGCCGGGAGCCGACCTGGGACCGCGCCTGTCACATCCAGGGCGAGATGTTCGAGGCCACCGCCGCCCTTGGCGGGCTCGAGGTCCAGCTCGTCTACTACCGCGGCTTCGGCGAGTTTCGGCGAACCAAGTGGCTCATGAGTTCGGCGGACCTCGTGGGGTCCATGACCGGGGTCTTCTGCCTCGGCGGGCAGACCCAGATCGCCAAGGTGCTCCGGCACGCCATCGCCGAGACCAAGCGCAAGAAAGTGAACGCGCTGGTGTTCGTCGGTGACTGCATGGAGGAGGATATCGATCACCTGTGCTCGCTCGCGGGGGAGCTGGGGCTTCTCGGGGTGCCGGCCTTCATCTTCCATGAGGGCGACGAACCGTTAGCGGCGCGTGCCTTCCGGCACATCGCCAGGCTCACCAACGGGGCCTGCTGCCGGTTCGACGCCAGCAGCGCGCAGCAGCTCAAGGAGCTCCTTGGCGCGGTGGCCGTGTTCGCGGCCGGCGGCCGGCGGGCCCTCGAGAACTACAGCAAACGCACCGGCGGCCAAGTTCTCCAGATCGCGCACCAGGTCAAATAGGGGCCATGAGCTACCTGCTCCTGGGCCTTGGACTCCTGATCCTGGTCTTGGCGGCGGCGAAGTTGCTGGCAGGCGCCAGCCCGGCGACGGTCGCGAAGACCGTGAAGTGGATTGCGATCGCGGTCGGCGCCGCAATCGCCCTCTACCTCTCGGTCACCGGGCGGTGGGCCTACGCCCTGGCCCTGGCGGCCCCCGTACTCATGTTCTGGCGCCGCTTCCGGGGGCTCGGGTCTCCTTTTGCCATGCCGGGCCGGTCGCAGCCCAAGAGCGGCCAGGGCTCGGGCGTAGAGACCACCTATTTCCGGATGACGCTGGACCACGACTCCGGCGCGATGTCCGGCACGGTGCTCCAGGGGACCTTCGCCGGCCGATCGCTTGAGAGCTTGAGTCTCGACGAGCTTCTCACCCTCTACATGGAGTGCGAGGCGGTGGACGAAGCGTCCCTGCGTCTGGTGGAAGCCTATCTGGATCGGGGACCGCACGCGGGCGAATGGCGTGAGAGGCTCGAGACGCGGCGTGCACAAGCAGCCTCGCCCAGCGCCGGGCCGATGACGCGGGAAGAGGCGCGCATGGTTCTCGGCGTCTCGCCGGACGCCTCGCCGGAGGAGATCAAGGCGGCCCATCGCCGGCTGATGGCGAAGATTCATCCCGACCACGGCGGGTCAGGCTACCTCGCCGCGAAGATCAATCTCGCCAAGGACGTTCTCCTCGGGACCTGAGGCCGGCGGCAGCCCCTTCGACAAGCTCAGCGACGTCGCCGGGGAGGCCGGACGCGACATCGCTCGCCGGTTCCGTTATTATCCGC
>JBHICW010000189.1:0-3367 GCA_046759785.1 Alphaproteobacteria bacterium | reverse complement strand
CCTCCCGCAACGCCGATCGTGAGGGCGGGCACGTAGGTAATCAGCAGGACGACGAGAAGGAGGACCAGAAGGAACGGCAGCGCGCTTCGGTAGACCTGAACCAGCGGCTTGTCGAACCGGTAGGAGGCGAGGAACAGGTTCATGCCGACCGGGGGCGTCAGGTATCCCAGCTCGAGGTTGACCAGGAAGATCATCCCCAGGTGCAGCGGGTGGATGCCGAACACCTGGCTGATCGGCAGGATCAATGGCACGACCACGATCATCGCCGAGAAGATGTCCATGAGGCAGCCGACGATGAGGAGGAAGACGTTGAGCGCCAGGAGAAACAGGATCCGTGAGTCGACATGCGCCTCGACCCACGCCGCCGCCTTCATCGGCACCTGCGCGTCGACCAGGTAATTCGTGAGCCCCATCGCCACGCCAAGGATGACGAAGACGCCGCCGATCAGCGTGACGCATTTGACGAGGACCACCGGTACGTCGCGCGTGAGGTGAAGGTCGCGATGGATGAAGGTCTCCACGACCAGCGCGTAGACGACGGTCATCGCTGCTGTCTCAATCAGCGTGCTGAAGCCGCCGAAGATCCCCCCCAACACGATGACCGGCAAGAGGATCTCCCACTTCGACTCCCAGAGCGCGGCGGCCGCCTCGCGCGCGTCGAACGGCGGTCGCGCCACCTTGGCCCGCATCCCCTCGCGGACCCCGAAGACGCAGACGGCGGTGACCATGAGGAGCCCCGGTACGATCCCTGCTACGAAGAGGTCAGGGATCGGCACGTGCGCGACGACGCCGTAGAGGATCACCGCAAGACTCGGCGGGAACAGGAGGCCGATAGAACCGGTGGCGGTAAGCAAGCCAACCGAGAACCGCTCGCGATAGCCGTTTTTCACGAGCACCGGCAGGAGCAACCCACCGAGGGCAAGGATCGTCACCCCGGAGCCGCCGGTGAAGGTGGTGAAGAAGGCGCAGACCAGGGTGGTGGCGATCGCCAGGCCCCCAGGCATCCACCCGAAGAGGGCGCGGAACAGCCGCACCAGCCGCCGACTGGCGCCGCCCTCGGCGAGCAGGTAGCCGGTCAGCGTGAAGAGGGGAATGGCCGGGATCGCGGGGGAAACGACGATGCGATAGGTCTCGACCGGAATCGCGGCGACGGGGACGCCATCGGCGAAGAAGAGCAGGAGGGCCGCGCCGCCCAGCACGACGAAGATCGGCGCGCCGAGGAGCGCCGCCGCCATGAGGCCGGTGATCGCCGGCCAGACAAGCTGGGGAGCGTGGGGCGCCAGCAGGAAACCGATCGCCGCCGCGGCGGGAATGCCGAGAAAGGCAAGCGCGCGCTGCCGCCATCCTCCCGCCTGGGCCACGAACCTCAGCGTGATGATCGCGAAGGAAACCGGGAGGATCGCCTCTACCACCCAGATCGGCAACCACCCGCCGATCAGTGTCGGGGACTCGGTTTCGGTCCAAACGAACCGTAGGCTGGCCCAGAACAACCCCGAGGCGACCGCAGTCGAGATCGTGGCTGCCAGCATGGCGGCGATTCCCTGGAGTCGCGGTGGCAGGCCCACCATACCGGTTGAAAGATTGAGGTGACGGTTGTCTCTCGAGGCGATCATCGCCCCGAGAAAGCCGACCCACAGCGTGAGATGCTGGACGTACCCGGTGGTGCCTGGGACGCCGGTGTTGAAGAATGTCCGCAGCACCAACTCGAGCACCGGCAGCAGCCCCAGCCCCAGGAGGGCCGCCGCGGTTAGGGTGTTCTCGGCCTGTCGCCCCAGGACCGCGACCGGGGGGAGCCCGCTGAGCGTTATCATGCTTATTGGCTTTTCTGGGAGGCTCGATACTCGTTCCGAAGCCGCTCCACTTCGGCGACCATCTCGCGGGGGGCCAACGCCCCCACGAGCTTCGGGTAGGCGGCGCGCACGCTCCGTTCCCACTGCGCGACCACCTCCGGCGGCACGTGGTGCACCACGAGGCCGTGCTTCCTCATGACCTCGACCGCCTCGTCGCCGAGCTTCCGCACCTCCTGCATGCGCGCACCTGCGTCGCGGGCGGCCTCAAGGAGGAGCGGCTTGACGTCATCGGGGATCGTCTGCCATGTCCGTATAGAGATCACCGTTGCCCCGACCAGGGGTTTCAACTTCAGGTCAGTCATATGCTTGGCCAACCCGAACCATTGAAAGGACAGGGCGGCGATGGGCGTTGTGGCGAAGGCGTTGATCAGGCCGGACTGGAGGGCGGTGTGGACATCGGTTGCGGCCAGGGGGACGGTCTGGTACCTCGCGTCCCGCCATGCCTCGATGTAGGCGGTGTTCCTTGACCAGATAAAGATTCGCAAGGGTTTCAGGTCGTCAGGGTGCACCACCGGTTGCTGCGCGAAGAAGCGGGCCCACCCAGCGTCGCCCCAGGTGAGCACCTTGAACCCCTTCGCCTCCAGAATCGCCTCGAGCGTGGGCCCGATCCGGTCCCTGACGTAGTCAAGCTCCTCATAGGACCTGAGCATCATCGGCATCTCGAGGGCTTGGATTTCCGGCGAGATACAAGACAGACCCTCACCGCTGAGGGCGGCGGCGTGGAGCTGTCCGACTCTCATCTTGCGGACCATGTCACACTCGTCGCCGGCGACGCCGCCGGGGTAGATGCGGAAGTCGATCTTCCCGCCTGTCAGCTCCTTCCAGGTCTCCGCCATGTCGCGGATGATCTCATACCAAGGCGACCCTTCGGGCGCGAGGGTGCCGAGCTTGATCGTCTGCGCCGACGCGGGCAGGCCCATCCCGAGGAGGATCGAGACGGCGAGCAGCGTGACTAGGGCGCGTTTCATATCGGTTCCTCCCTGAGATCGGCCTCGTTCTGGAGGAGGTAGGCGTAGCCGGTGAAGCCGTTCGCCGCGCTCAGAAGCAGTCCTCGGTGCTCGGGCGACACCTCGAGGAGGCTTTCATACGTCTTCAGGCCGAATGGGATGGCTTCGCGGATGAGGTCCGGGTCGTCGTCGGCGGTGTAGACGCCGCTTCCGCCGGCGAGCGCGTCTCCGATGATGTTCACCGCCGTCCGCTTCATCGAGCAGGCGGCGAGCGCCCCACTCACAAGGGCCACGACCAGGAGCCTTGTCATCGCCTCCCCCACTTCCATCACGGTTTCGCCCGGCACGGGTCGTCCCGACTCATGCCGTTACCCGCTACTGAGGGACGTCGAGTTGGAAGTTCAAAATTTCTGAGGTTCCAAAGAAGTACCCGCGTTGTCCGTAACTTGCACCGGCGCCGCCAACCGCCGCGCCGCGCCTCACCCTGTTATTGCGCTTTCTGGGAAGCTCGATATTCGTTCCGAAGCCGCTCCACCTCGGCGAACAGTTCGGAAGGAACGCATTTGCCCA
>JBHICW010000188.1:0-3373 GCA_046759785.1 Alphaproteobacteria bacterium | reverse complement strand
CCGGTTCGACGACGCTCGCCTCGGGCGAAGCCACCGGCCCCGTCACTGTGGGTGGCGTCGGCTCGGGCTCCACCTCCGTCACCTCGGCCGGCGGTGGTTGCGCGGTCGGCCAGGGCAGCGGTAGCGTGGTCGGCTGACAGCCAGCAACCACAAGGACGACGGCGCTCGCCCATGACCAAGCGCGGAACCATCGCCGGGACAGGCGGGAAGGCAAGCGGATTCGGCCCACGGGCTCCCTCCGGCCAACAAGCCGACGCGTGCACTCAAGGTAACCGGTCGGGGAAGGGAAGTAAACGAAGCCCCGGGCTGTACGTCGTGGCGACACCGATCGGCAACGCCGCCGATATCACGCTGCGCGCCCTCGATCTCATGGCCCAAGCCGATGTCGTGGCCTGCGAGGACACGCGCGAGACCGGCAAGCTTCTCGCCCTCCACGGCGTCCGCGCGCGGCTTAGATCCTATCACGACCACAACGCCGAGCGCGTTCGTCCAGCCCTCCTCACGAGGCTCAAGGCGGGCGCAACCGTCGCTCTGGTCTCCGACGCAGGGACCCCGCTCGTCTCCGATCCTGGGTACAAGCTCGTCGCCGAGGCGATCGCCCAGGGCGTCCGGGTGAGCACGGTGCCCGGGCCGAGCGCGGCGCTCGCGGCGCTCACCGTCTCCGGGCTCGACCCCCACCGCTTCCTCTTCGCGGGCTACCCCTCCTCGCGCTCGCCCGCCCGGCGGCGAGAACTCGCCGAGCTGAAGGATGTGAGGGCGACGCTCGTCTTCTTCGAGTCGCCGCGACGTCTCGCCAGGTCGCTCACGGACATGGCCGCGATTCTCGGCAACCGGCAGGCCGTAGTGGCGCGAGAGCTCACGAAGCTGTTCGAAGAGGTGCGCCGCGGCCGGCTCACCGAGCTCGCGGCCCACTATCGGGCGCACGGCGCGCCCAAAGGGGAGGTGGTGGTCGTCGTCGCCCCACCCGAGGAGCGGGAGACGAGCGAGGCCGAACTCGACCGGCGGCTTCGCCAAGCGCTCAAGACTATGACCGTGCGGGCGGCGGTCGACGCCGTGACCGAAGCCACCGGCGCCCCGCGCCGACGGGTCTACGCCCGGGCGCTGAGGCTCGCCGCGGGGTGACCCGGGCCACTCGGGGCGCCGCCTATCGCTTCGGCTTGCACGCCGAAGGCCTGTGCGCGTGGCGGCTCCGGCTCAAGGGCTACCGGATCCTCGCGCGCCGGTTCCGTGTCGGCGCGGGCGAGATCGATATCGTCGCACGGCGCGGCAGGGTCGTCGCGTTCGTGGAGGTGAAGGCCCGCCGCGAAGCGGGAGGCGAAGAGGCCCTCACCCCTCGACAGCGCGCTCGTATCGTCCGGGCCGCCGAAGCGTTCCTTGCACGGAGGCCCGAGCTTGCCGGTCTGGACCTCCGCTTCGACGTCATGCTGGTACGCCCCTGGGGCCCGCCGCGCCACCTTTGCGACGCCTGGCGGCCGTGAGGCCGGGCCGCCGCCCTCGCCAATGGCCGCTTGGAGCGGAACGACAGAAATGGTATTGTGAAGCTCACGCCCCTACTACATGCTGTAGCCGGGAGACCGAGGGTTATGAACTACCGAAAAGTTTCACCCCTGGCGATGATTACGCTCGCGTTCGCCCTGCCCGCGCTCCAGGGCTGTACAGGGTTGCTCGTGGGCGGGACCGCCGCCGGGGCTCTTGCGGTCGCCGAGGAGCGGTCCGTCGGTACCGTCATCGACGACACGACGATTCGTATCCAGGTCAACAACCAGCTCTTCCAGGCCGACTACGACCTTTTCGCCGCCGTCAGCGTCGACGTCTTCGAGGGTCAGGTGCTGCTGACGGGACACGTGAAGCGCCCCGAGGACAGGGTAGAGGCGGTCCGCCTCGCCTGGCAGGCCTCGGGCGTGAAGAACGTGATCAACGAGATCCAGGTCACCGACAAGGGCGGCGTCGCCAACTACCTCCGCGACGTGTGGATCTCCACGCGGCTCAGAAGCAAGCTCTTGTTCGACAGGGAAATCGTGTCCATCAACTATAACGTCGAGACGGTGAACGGGGTCGTCTACCTGATCGGGATCGCCCAGAGCCAGGACGAGTTGGAGCGCGTCACCAACCACGCGCGGACCGTTCGCCACGTCAACAAGGTCGTGAGCCACGTGCGGGTCAAGAACGCGCAGGCGGGCTAAAACCCATCCCCTTGGCCGGCGGCCGCTTGCCAACGCCGGCTGGCGCACCTTCGCGGTCGGCTGTCCCCCGTGACCATCACGGGATTCCCGTTGGGAAGCGGGAGGCAAGCGGGCTAGAATTGGAGTGCCCCTCCGGGCCGAGGCCTGCCGCGGCGAGGCGGGCCAAACGGGTCTCGGGGCGACCGTCTCAAGCCGGAGCCCGTAATGAGCTTGGCCGTCGCCATCCAGATGGACCCGATCGAGGCCATCGACATCGACGCGGACAGCACCTTCGTCCTCGCTCTCGAGGCCCAGCGCCGCGGCTATAGTCTCTACCACTACCTGCCACGAGACCTGCACTTCAGGGACGGACGGGTGCTGGCCCGGACGCGGCCGCTCGAGGTGCGGCGCGAGAAAGGCGACCATTACACCGTGGGCCCGGCTGAGGTCCTCGACCTCGCCACGGTGGACGTCGTGCTGATGCGCCAGGACCCGCCCTTCGACATGGCTTACATCACGACGACCCACCTCTTGGACCACATCCACCCCAAGACGCTGGTCGTCAACGATCCCGCCCACGTCCGCAACGCGCCGGAGAAGCTGTTCGTCACCCATTTCGAAGGGGTGATGCCGCCGACGCTCATCACCGCCGACCCGGACGTGGTGCGCGCCTTCCGCGCCGAGCACAAGGACATCGTCCTGAAGCCGATCTATGCGGGCGGCGGGGCGCGGGTCTTCCACGTCAAGACCGAGGACGAGAATCTGAACGCGCTGCTAGAGATGTTGACCGAGTTCTACCGCGAGCCGATCATGGTCCAGCGTTACCTGCCCGAGGTGCGCCAGGGCGATAAGCGGATCGTGCTCATCGAGGGAGAGCCGGCAGGCGCCATAAGGCGGATCCCGGCGGAAGGGGAGGCGCGGGCCAACATGCACGTCGGCGCAACGCCGGTGAAGTCGGACATCGACCCCCGCGAGCGGGAGATCTGCGCGGCGGTCGGCCCGGCGCTCAAGGAACACGGCCTTGTCTTCGCGGGCATCGACGTGATCGGGGGTTACCTCACCGAGATCAACGTGACGTCACCGACGGGGCTGCAAGAGATCAATCGGTTCGATAAGACCTGCCTTGAGGCCCGAATCTGGGACGCGATCGAGGCCCGGCTCTCTCGATGCTGAAGGCCGCCACGTCGACGAAGGTGGGGCAAGAGCCGGTC
>JBHICW010000187.1:0-3392 GCA_046759785.1 Alphaproteobacteria bacterium | reverse complement strand
AGCGGAAGGCGATCGCCGAGTAGCCCGGAACGACGCCGGGGCCGACGCCCCGGCGCCCACCGAACAGCACCCGCCGCCAGCGCCGAACCGGTGCGCAGGAGGAGCGCCGAAGGGGCCGGAAGGCCCGGTGATTCGGCTTGACGCCATATCGGCCCCTGACTAGTATGCCGCGCTCCTCGGGGCGCTGGTGGTAGGATTAGCTCCTAAACGCGGCGCGTTTTTTCTTAGGAACGACCTTTCAGTCCAGCGAGGGACGCCCGCGACGACCGAACGTCGTTCGATTGGCCCCGGGGGTTGTTCGTAACTCAGGGCGGCGACACGGCGAAGGTACGCGGCTCATGCCGACCGTCAACCAATTGATCCGCAAAGCGCGCCAGCCACGGCGGGTGCGGAACAAGGTGCCGGCGTTACAGGGCTGTCCGCAGAAGCGGGGGGTGTGCACTCGTGTGTACACGACGACGCCGAAGAAGCCGAATTCGGCGCTGAGAAAGGTCGCGCGGGTACGGCTCACCAACGGTTTCGAGGTCTCGACCTACATTCCGGGGGAGGGACATAACCTGCAGGAGCACTCGGTCGTCCTCATCCGCGGCGGGCGTGTGAAGGACTTGCCCGGCGTTCGCTACCACATCATCCGCGGCACGCTCGACACCCAGGGGGTGGAGAACCGACGCCAGCGGCGGTCGAAGTACGGCGCCAAGCGTCCGACCTAGGAAAGGTCCGACCATGTCCCGCCGCCGTGCCGCCGAGAAGCGCGAGATCATGCCGGACCCCAAATACGGCAGTGAGGTCGTGACCAAGTTCATGAACTCGCTGATGGATTCCGGCAAGAAGTCGGTGGCGGAAGGGATCCTCTACGGGGCGTTCGACCGTATCGAGCACCGGACCAGCGAGGACCCGGTGAAGGTCTTCACGGAAGCCCTGCAGAACGTGAAGCCTTCCATCGAGGTGCGATCGCGTCGCGTGGGCGGAGCCACCTACCAGGTACCGGTGGAGGTCCGGCCTGGTCGGCGCCAGGCGCTCGCCATCCGATGGCTCATCGCCGCCGCCCGCAAGCGCTCCGAGCACACCATGACCGAGCGCCTATCGGGCGAGCTCCTGGATGCCGCCAACGGCCGCGGCGCCGCCGTCAAGAAGCGTGAAGACACCCACCGCATGGCGGAAGCGAACAGGGCGTTCTCGCACTACCGCTGGTGATCGCGTCCTGCCCTTCCATGTCCCCTAATGGCCCGCACGACATCCCTCCAGCGCTACCGCAATATCGGCATCATGGCCCACATCGATGCCGGCAAGACCACCACGACTGAGCGGATCCTGTACTACACCGGCCGGTCCCACAAGCTCGGTGAGGTGCACGAGGGCACGGCCACCATGGACTGGATGGCGCAGGAGCAGGAGCGCGGCATCACCGTCACCTCCGCGGCCACGACCTCCTACTGGCAGGACCACCGAATCAACATCATCGACACCCCCGGGCATGTGGACTTCACGATCGAGGTGGAACGCAGCCTGCGCGTGCTCGATGGCGCCGTCGCTCTGTTCGACGCTGTAGCCGGCGTGGAGCCCCAGTCCGAGACCGTCTGGCGCCAGGCCGACAATTACGGCATTCCCCGCATCTGCTTCGTGAACAAGATGGATCGTGTCGGTGCCGACCTTTTCCGCTGCGTCGACATGATCCGCGCGCGACTGGGGGCGACGCCGCTCGTCATGCAGCTCCCCGCGGGGACCGAGGCGGCGTATGCCGGCGTCGTCGACCTCATCCGCATGCGTGCCGTCCTCTGGAAGGACGAGACCCTAGGCGCGGAGTTCTATGATGCCGATATTCCAGCGGCGCTGGCCGACCAGGCGGCGGAGTTCCGAGCCCGGCTCGTGGAGACCGCGGTGGAGACGGACGACGAGGTGCTCGAGGCCTACCTCGAGGGCAAGGGTCCCGACGAGGCGGCGCTCAAGCGGTGTGTGCGGAAGGGAACGCTCAGCGGGCGCTTGGTGCCGGTGCTGAACGGCGCCGCGTTCAAGAACAAGGGCGTCCAGCCCCTGCTCGACGCGGTGGTTGACTTCTTGCCGGCTCCGACCGACGTGCCGGCCATCCGCGGCGTCAAGGCGGGGACGGACGAGGAGGTGGTCCGCCACTGTAGCGACGACGAGCCCTTCGCCGCTCTTGCCTTCAAGGTCATGAACGACCCCTTCGTCGGTTCCCTGACGTTCATCCGCATCTACTCGGGGGTGCTCACGAGCGGCCAGCACGTCATGAACACCGTGAAGGGCGCCCGCGAACGGATCGGCCGCATGCTCCTCATGCACGCGAACAGCCGCGAGGACATCAAGGAGGCGCGGGCCGGCGACATCGTGGCGCTGGCGGGGTTGAAGAACACGAGTACCGGCGACACGCTGTCCAATATCGCCCATCCTGTGGTGCTGGAGCGCATCGAGTTCCCGGAGCCGGTGATCGACGTGGCCGTGGAGCCGAAGACGAAGGCTGCCCAGGAGAAGATGGCCGTCGCACTGGCGCGGCTCGCCGCCGAGGATCCCTCCTTCCGCGTCGCGGCCGACGCCGAAACCGGGCAGACGGTGATCAAAGGAATGGGCGAGCTTCACCTCGAGATCATTGTCGACCGGCTTAGCCGCGAGTTCCGGGTGGAGGCGAACATCGGCGCCCCCCAGGTCGCTTACCGCGAAGCCATCACCCGGGTGGCGGAGGTCGACTACACGCACCGCAAGCAGACCGGCGGAGCGGGCCAGTACGCGCGGGTGCGGCTTAGGCTCGAGCCGTTGCCGGCGGGCGCCGGCATAAAATTCGAGAGCACCGTGGCCGGCGGCGCGGTGCCGAAGGAATTCATTCGCGCCGTCCGGGAAGGGGTGGAGAGCGGCGCCGAATCGGGCGTCGTCGCCGGCTTCCCGCTCATCGACTTCAAGGCGGTGCTCGTCGACGGGGCGCATCACGAGGTCGATTCTAGCCCGCTCGCCTTCGAAATCGCCGGTCGCGCGGCGTTCCGCGAGGTGGCGCTCAAGGCCGAGCCGGCCCTTCTCGAGCCCGTGATGCGCGTTGAGATCGTGACGCCCGAGGAGTACATGGGGGACGTTATCGGCGACCTCAACAGCCGCCGGGGCCATGTCGCCGGCATGGAGCGCCGGGGCAACGCCCAGGTGATCCGAGCCAGGGTGCCGCTCGCAACCATGTTCGGCTACGTCAACGGGCTCAGGTCCATCACCCAGGGGCGCGCCACCTATACCATGCACTTCGACCATTATGAGCCCGTGCCGGAGGTGGTCTCGGAAGGGATGCGGGCGAGCCTGGCTTGAGGCCTGTCGGAGCGAAAACCCACTGGAGATCGGAGACAACAGCGATGGCGAAGGCGAAGTTTGAGCGGACGAAGCCGCACTGCAACATCGGGACG
>JBHICW010000186.1:0-3416 GCA_046759785.1 Alphaproteobacteria bacterium | reverse complement strand
CGGCTCGGGGTGCTCCTGCTGGTTGCATTGGCGGCAGAGGCCACCCTCGCGCACGAACCGTTTGTGCCCGGCACCTACGGCGACGCCATGCGGTGGTACCGCAAGGCGGCGGGCTGGGGCGACGCCGGAGCCCAGTTCTTCCTCGGTTATAAGTACGAGACGGGCGAAGGGGTCAGGAGAGACCTTTCCCTCGCCCGCGAGTGGTACTGGAAAGCGGCGGTCCAGGGGCACCTCGCGGCCCAGTTTCGGCTGGCCTTCCTCTACTACCGGGGCGAAGGGGGTGAGGCGGACATCGACGAGGCCGTCCGCTGGTATCTCGAGGCGGCAGAGCGGGGGCACGTTCCGGCACAGTCGATGCTGGGTTATCTCTATACGGGCGTGGACGCGCTTCCCGAGAACATTCCGGAGGCCTTTTTCTGGCTCTCGCTCGCCGCCCGAGCCGGCGACGAGGACGCCGCCGCCAACGCCGAGCTGGTCGCCAAGGCCCTGTCGGACGAGGCGCTGAGCGCCGCACACGAGCGGCTTCGCGTCTGGCGGCCGCAACCCGCCCCGACCCAAGCGCCGGACGGCTAGGGCCTCGACCCGCCTGGCCATGCGTCCGGCGAGAGGGTGGAACAGAGATCCAGGAGGTCAGCATGGCGATCACGCGTCTCAATCCAGGCCCGCACTTCTCTCAGGCGGTCGTACACGGCGACACCGTCTATGTGGCCGGACAGGTGGCTGACGACACCTCGGCCGACGTCCCTGGGCAGACCCGCCAAATCCTCGACAAGATCGACCGCCTTCTGGCGGAGGCGGGGACGGACAAGTCGCGGCTCCTGATGGCCAATGTGTGGCTGGCGGACATCGGTCAGTTCGAGGCGATGAACCGCGCCTGGGACGCGTGGGTCGACCCTGACAACAAGCCGGCGCGCGCGACGGTCGAGGCGCGGCTTGCCCGTCCGGAGTACCTCGTGGAAATTGCCGTGATCGCCGCCCGCTGACCGACCGCGCGGCTTAAGCGGGCGCGACCTCGAGGGGGGACAGGAATGGCGGAGAAGCTGCCTTCCCATGCACAGGTCGTCATCGTCGGGGGCGGAATCGTCGGCTGCAGCGTCGCCTACCACCTTACCAAGCTCGGCTGGCGCGACGTGGTGCTGGTCGAGCGCGGCCAGCTCTCCTGCGGCACCACCTGGCATGCCGCCGGCCTGGTCGGCCAGCTGCGCGCCACCCTCAATCTGACCCGGTTGGCGCAGTACACGTGCGAACTCTACGCGACCCTCGAAGACGAGACCGGGCAGGCCACCGGCTTCAAGCAGAACGGCAGCCTCGCCGTCGCCCGCACGCCTGAGCGGATGATCGAGCTCAAGCGCGGCGCGTCGATGGCGCGTTGCTTCGGCCTCGAGGTCGAGGTCATCAGCCCCCGCGAAGCGGGAGAGATGTGGCCGCTCATGCGCACCGACGACCTGGCGGGCGCGGTCTTCATCGCGAAGGACGGCCAGACGAACCCCACCGACACCACGATGGCGCTGGCCAAGGGCGCCCGCATGGGCGGGGCGCGGATCTTCGAGGGCGTCAAGGTCACCGCGATCCACCGGCAGGGCGGGGCGGTTGCCGGCGTGACCACCGACCGAGGCGACATCGCCTGCGAGTATGTCGTCAACTGCGGCGGCATGTGGGCGCGGGAGATCGGCCGCATGTGCGGGGTGACGGTGCCGCTGCACGGGGCCGAGCACATGTACATCGTGACCAAGGCGATCGAGGGGGTGACCGCGGACCTGCCCACTCTGCGCGATCCCGACGGCTACATTTACCTCAAGGAGGACGCCGGCAAGCTTGTCATGGGCGGGTTCGAGCCCGTGGCCAAGCCGTGGGGCATGGACGGCATTCCCGATGACTTCGCCTTTTCCACCCTTAACGAGGATTGGGAGCAATTCGAAATCTTCATGGAGAACGGGCTCATCCGCGTTCCGGCCCTGGCGACCGCGGAGGTGCGCCAGCTCCTCGTTGGCGTCGAAAGCTTCACCCCGGACGACCGCTACATGCTGGGCGAGGCGCCCGAGCTCAGAAACTTCTTCGTCGCCGCCGGCTTCAACTCGATCGGCATCCAGTCCGCCGGCGGGGCCGGCAAGGCGCTCGCCGAGTGGATGGTCGAAGGCGCGCCGGCGATGGACCTTTGGGACGTCGACATTCGGCGTTTCCACCCGTTCCAGGGCAACCCCCGCTACCTCCACGATCGCACGGTGGAGACCGTCGGCCTCCTTTACGCCATGCACTGGCCTTTCCGTCAGGTGGAGACGGCGCGTCCGCTCCGCTGCTCGCCGCTCCACGACCGCCTCAAGGCCCGCGGCGCGTGTTTCGGCGAGACGGCGGGGTGGGAGCGGGCCAACTGGTTCGCGCCCGAAGGGGTGGAGCCGAAGTACGTCTATACCTACGGGCGGCAGAACTGGTTCGCTCATGCCGCCGACGAGCACAGGGCGGTGCGCGAGGCGGTGGGCCTGTTCGACCAGACCTCGTTCGCCAAGTTCCTACTTGAGGGCCGCGACGCCGAGGCGGTGCTCCAGCCCCTCTGCGCCAACGACGTGAGCGTGCCCGTGGGCAAGGTTGTCTACACGGCCATGTTGAACGAGAACGGGGGCATCGAGTGCGACCTGACGGTGACCCGGCTGGCCGAGGACCGCTACTTCATCGTCACCAGCGCGGCGGTGGTGACCCACGACTTCGACTGGATCCGGCGTCACATTCCGGAGGACGCCCACGCCGTCCTCACCGACGTCACCTCGGCCTATGCCGTGCTCGGCGTGATGGGGCCGCGCTCGCGCGAAGTCTTGAGCCGCCTCACCGACGCCGATCTCTCCAACGGCGCCTTCCCTTACCAGACCGCGCAGGAGATCAATCTCGGCCATGCCCCGGTGCAGGCCTTGCGCATCTCCTATGTCGGCGAGCTCGGCTGGGAGCTGTACGTCGCCACCGAGTTCGCGGCCGGCGTCTACGACGCCATCGTGGCGGCGGGCACCGACGTCGGGCTCCGCCATGCCGGTTACCACGCGATGAACTCGCTCCGCATGGAGAAGGCGTACCGGTCGTGGGGCCATGACATCAGCGGCGAGGACACGCCGCTCGAAGCGGGCCTCGGCTTCGCCGTGGCGTTCGACAAGAACGTCCCGTTCATTGGCCGCGACGCCCTCCTCCGTCAGCGCGGCCAACCGCGGGAGAGGCGGCTCGTCGTCTTCACGCTCGACGACCCGGAGGCGATCCTCCTCCATGACGAGCCGATCTACCGCGACGGCGAACTCATCGGCCGGATCACCTCGGGTGACCACGGCCACAGCCTCGGCCGTGAAGTGGGTCTGGGCTACGTCCACCATGAAGGGGGCGTCGATGCCGCCTTCCTCGAGTCGGGCGGCTTCGAGGTCGAGATCGCGACCGAGCGCTAC
>JBHICW010000185.1:0-3505 GCA_046759785.1 Alphaproteobacteria bacterium | reverse complement strand
AGACATCAAGCGGTCGTTGCTCCGCGCGATCATCAAAGATGCCGGGCTCACAGTAGAAGAATTCCTCGACCTTCTCTGACCAGGTCTGAGGAAAGCCGAGGCCCACTGCCTCACGATTTGAGGCCAGCGCCCTCGGCCAGCAACCGCTCCGCCGCCTTGATGTCCTCGGGGCGGTTCATGTTGAAGAAGGGGTCGACGGGTTCGGCGGGGAAGTCCAGCGTGGCCAGCCGGTAGCGCGCGGTCCACTGATCGATCTTGCGCACCCCCTCCTCGACCAGCGCCGAGCGGAGTGCGCCCTTGAGCCGCACCGGCCACAGCCCAACCACTGGGTGGGCGCGACCGCCGCTCGCCGCGCAGGCGATCTCCGCCCCCTCGCGCTCGACCGCGCCCAACAGCCGGGCCACGAGGTCCCGGGGCAGGAACGGCGCGTCGGTGGGGAAGCTCGCGAGCCAGGGGCAGTCGGGATGTGTCTCGGCCGCCCACTCGAGCCCGGTGAGCACGCCGGCGAGCGGGCCCACGTGGCCACCCACCACGTCCCCCTTGACGGGCAAACGCAAGGCGGCGAAGCGGCCCGGGTCGCCGTTGGCGTTGAGGAGCAGGGCCTCGACCTGAGGGCGGACGCGGGCGACGACGCGGGCAAGGATGGTCTCGCCCCCGAGTTCCTTGAGCCCCTTGTCGCCGCCCCCCATGCGCCGCGCGAGCCCGCCCGCAAGGAGCACGCCGGCGACGCGGGGCGCGGCGTCAGGCGGCATCGTCGGCGAGGCTCGCCTTGCGCTGGAGGTGGCGGGGCTCTTCTGGCACGACCCTGGGGTCGGCGTCGTAGACGATGCGCTCCTCGCCCGAGAGCGCGACGAACCGCTTGCCCTTGGCCCGGCCGATGAGCGTCAGCCCGGCCTGACGCGCGAGCTCGACGCCCCAGGCCGTGAAGCCCGAGCGCGACATGAGGACCGGGATCTGCATCTGGACCGTCTTGATGACCATCTCGCTGGTCAACCGGCCGGTCGTATAGAAGAGCTTGCCCTTGGGCGAGATCCCATTGAGGAACATGTAGCCCGCGATCTTGTCGACCGCGTTGTGGCGGCCGACGTCCTCCATGTACAAGAGCGGCCGGTCCTCCTCGCACAGCACGCAGCCGTGAATCGCGCCGGCGGCGAGGTAAAGGCTTTCGGTGGTGTTGATCTTCTTGGTTAGGGCGTACAGCCAGGACGTGTGCACCACCGCGTTCTTGTCGAGCTCGACCGACTCGAAGCGCTCCATCACGTCGCCGAACACGGTGCCCTGAGCGCAGCCCGAGGTCAGCGTCTTCTTCCTGAGCTTCTTCTCGAAGTCGGTCTTGCGCTTGGTACGGACGACGACGGTATCGATCTCCTCCTCGTAGTGGATGCCCGTCACCTCGTCGTCGGGCCTGAGCATGTTCTGGTTGAGGAGGTAGCCGACGGCGAGGTAGCCGGGGAAGTCGCCGATCGTCATCATGGTGACGATCTCCTGGCCGTTGAGAAACAAGGTCAGCGGACGCTCGACGACGACCGAGGTCTCGATTCGCCTCCCTTCGTGGTCGATCCCGGGAACCCGGTTGGTGAGCCGCGGGTCGGCCGGGTCGGGCCGCAAGAGGTAGTCGTCCATACCGGCAATATGGCGCCAATCCGCCGGCCCGCCAAGCCCGGACGTCGGCGCACCTCACCCGGCCCGATGTGTTGTAATTCTGTTTATTCAGGCATAAAATCACAATTATGGAAACAGACGGACAACAACGCAGCTAAATTCCGTCCTTGCCCCGGCGCGCGGCCGCCGCGGGCAGATCGGCAGGGGAGCTAAGCGGTATGAGCGAGCTTGCGGCAGCCATGGCGACGGCAGGGCGACTCATTCTGACGCTCGATAACGACCTCGTCGAGATCGTCTCACTCAGCCTCAAGGTGAGCCTCACCGCGGTCTCCCTCGCCGCGCTCGTGGGCCTGCCCTTGGGGGCGGCGGTCGTGCTCGTCCCCTTCCCCGGGCGCGGCGCCGTCAAGGTGGTCTTGAACGCCTTCATGGGTCTGCCGCCCGTGGTGGTGGGGCTCGTCGTGTACCTTATGCTCTCGCGCGCTGGGCCCTTAGGCGTGCTGGGGCTCCTCTTTACCCCGGCGGCGATGATCATCGCCCAATGGGTGCTGGTCACCCCCATCGTCGCGGCGCTCACCCGCCAGGTGGTCGAGGACCTGTGGGAGGACTACGCCGAGCAGCTCCGCTCGCTCGGCGCGGGGCCCGGCCGCGCCTTGCCCACCCTGCTCTGGGACGCGCGCCTCAGCCTCTTGACCGCGATCCTCGCGGGCTTCGGCCGCGCGAGCGCCGAGGTGGGCGCGGTGATGATCGTCGGCGGCAACATCGACCACGTAACCCGGGTCATGACCACCGCGATCGCGCTGGAGACGAGCAAGGGCGACCTGGTCCTCGCGCTCGCCCTCGGCATCATCCTGATCGTCTTATCGCTCACGGTGAACACCGCGGCCATCCTCACGGGCGAAGCGGCGCGGGCGCGTGGGCGGTGACGAACGCGGAGAGCATCCTGCCCTTGAGGCTGAGCCGCGTCTCGTACGAGGCGGGCGGCAACCGGCTCGTCGACGAGCTGAGCTTCGAGCTCCACCACGGGCCCAGGACCGTGATCCTCGGTCCCAACGGCGCCGGCAAGAGCCTGACGCTCAGGCTGTGCCACGGGCTCGTCACGCCCACCGCGGGGCGCGTCGCCTGGCTCGGCCCGGCGGCCGACGACGCGGCGAGGCGACAGGCGATGGTCTTCCAACGGTCCGTTCTGTTGCGCCGCTCGGCCGCCGCAAACGTCACCTACGCGCTCGCCTTGCGGCGCGTGCCGCGGGCCCGGCGGCGGGCGCTGGCGAGAGAAGCGCTGCAGCAGGTTGGACTCGCCCGGCTCGCCGGCCGTCCCGCACGCGTGCTCTCGGCCGGAGAGCAGCAGCGGCTGGCGCTCGCCCGCGCCTGGGCGCTGAAGCCCGAGGTAATGTTCCTCGACGAGCCCACCGCCAACCTGGACCCGGCGGCCAGCCGCGCAATCGAGGAGGCGATCGACGCGATCCACCGCTCGGGCACGAAGATCGTGATGACGACTCACGACCTGGGCCAGGCCCGGCGACTGGCCGAGGAGATCCTGTTCCTGCACCGGGGCCGGCTCGTCGAGCACGCCGCGGCCGACCATTTCTTCGCTCGGCCATCGAGCCGGGAAGGCGCCGCCTTTCTGAAGGGCGAACTCGTCTGGTGACGCGCCTGCCCCCTCCGCCGCGCGCCGACGCCCGCACGCCCAAGCAGGGTCGCGCCCCGGGGGCGCCGGCCGGCCGGCGGACCAGAAGCGCCCTCTCGAGGGCCGCTCGGGCCGCGCTCGTCGCCGCCCTCGCCCTCGCCGCGTCGGCTGCCGCGGCGGAGGAGCGGTTCATCATTCTCGCCTCTACGACCTCGACCCAGGACTCGGGCCTTTTCCGCCACATCCTGCCGCTCTTCACCGCCAAGACGGGGATCGCGG
>JBHICW010000184.1:0-3518 GCA_046759785.1 Alphaproteobacteria bacterium | reverse complement strand
ACCTCATTCTCGACGGGGCGGCCGCGGCGGGTGACTCGCTCGTCAGCGGGGACGTGCTCGTGATCGCACAGAAGATCGTGTCCAAGGCGGAAGACCGCTACGTCGACTTGGGGCAGGTCACGCCGTCGGCGCGGGCGCGGGAGCTGGCCCGCCGGTGCGACAAGGACCCGCGGCTGGTGGAGCTCATTCTTTCCGAATCCACCGAAGTGTTGCGCTGCCGGCCGGGCTTGGTGGTCGTGGTTCATCGCCTTGGTGTCATCCTTGCCAATGCGGGCATCGACAGTTCCAACGCTGAGCCAGAGGGCGAAGCGGAGCGCGTGCTGTTGCTGCCCCAGGATCCCGACGGCACGTGCCGCCGCGTTCGCACAGAGCTGCGTGAACGGGCGGGCGTCGATGTCGCCGTGATCATAAACGACAGCCTTGGCCGCGCCTGGCGCAAAGGCACCGTTGGCATCGCGCTGGGAGCGTCGGGCCTACCCTCGCTCCTGGACCTGCGCGGCTGCCGTGACCTCTTTGATCGGCCGCTGACGGTGACCCAACAAGGGCTAGGCGATGAACTCGCGGCCGCCGCCTCGCTGCTTCAGGGGCAAGCGGACGAAGGGACACCAGTGGTCCTCATTCGCGGTCTCGAACTTGAGGGCACCACCGCCAACGCCGCGGCGTTGATCCGGCCGGAAGCAACGGACCTGTTCCGCTGATGAACGGATCATCGAGCGACAAGAGATCAGGCGTCGGATGCCTCGCCCTGGCGGGGGGAGTCGGGGGCGCCAAGCTCGTTGTCGGCCTGACGCACGTGATGGATCCCGTGGCGCTCCTGGTTGTCGCCAACACGGGTGACGATTTCGAACATCTTGGGCTCCACATCTCACCGGATCTCGACACGCTCACCTACACCCTCGCTGGACTCAATCACCCGGAGACCGGATGGGGACGCGCTGACGAAACCTGGACGTTCATGGCCGCGCTTGAGACACTTGGCGGCGAGACCTGGTTCCGCCTTGGCGACGGGGACCTTGCCACGCACATCGAACGCACCCGGCGTCTAAGGGCGGGCGAGACCCTCACGGCAATCACCGCCGACTTTTGCGCCAGGCTTGGCGTCTCGACCAGGGTCGTGCCGATGAGTGACGATCCGGTCCGCACCGTCGTCGAGACGCCGGACGGGCCGCTCACGTTTCAGGACTACTTCGTTCGCGACCGCTGCCAGCCGGTGGCCTCAGGGTTCCGCTTCGCGGGTGTGGCGGCGGCACGCGCCAATCCGGTATTTTTCGAGGCGCTGTCCAACCCCGACCTCAGCGCTGTCGTGATCTGCCCATCCAACCCGTTCATCAGTATCGATCCCATCCTGGCGCTGCCGGAGGTGCGGGCGGGGCTGACGGCGTCTCCGGCGCCCGTGATAGCCGTGTCACCCATCGTCGGTGGCCGGGCGATCAAAGGCCCAACGGCGAAGATGATGCGCGAGCTCGGTACTCCGTGCACGGCCCTAGCCGTGGCAGGGCACTATGGGGACCTGCTCGACGGCTTCGTGCTCGACTCGAAGGACGCGGCATTGGCCGGCGAGGTGCAGGAGCTAGGCGTCGAGGTGTTGGTCACGAAGACCGTGATGGAGAGTCTCGAGGACCGGATATCGCTGGCGCATGCCGTGCTGGACTTCGCTGGCTGTTGCGGCCAAACATGACGACCGGCGACAGAAGGTTCTCCGCGCCGTGATTCGCAGCGATGGCCAATTAGTCGACATGTTGAAGTCATCATTATTTCCCGTGTTCCACCCCCTCATTCATCAGGGGACGTTCTTGACGAGCAAACGCTGATGTGGGCTGTTCTGCCAATCAAGAATCTTGATGCCGCGAAGCAGCGGCTGGCAAGCGTTCTGAGTCCGGCCGAACGCCGGGTTCTCGTCCGGGCCATGCTCGAAGACGTGCTCGCGACGCTGTCGCATGTGGCGACTCTGGACGGCATCGCGGTCGTCTCGCGCGACCCCGTGGCAGCGGGCTTGGCGCGAAGCTATGGCGCGCGGTTGATGGGGGAAGCGGAGAACCGCGGCCAGACCGCGGCCGTCTCGATGGCAGCCGTGAGGCTGGCGGCGGAGGGTGTCGACGGGATCATCATGGTGCCCGGCGACGTGCCGCTGGCGACGCCGGCAGAGCTTGGCAAGGTCCTGGCGATCCACGGACCAGCGCGTGCCATGACGATCATGCCGGCGCGGGACGAGCACGGCTCTAACTGCGTCGCCTGTTCGCCGCCCGACTGTATCCCGTTCCGCTTCGGTGACGGGAGTTTCTTGGCGCACCTGGAAGCCGCGCGTTGCCAAGGCATTACGCCGCGGGTGCTCCATCTGCCGGGTTTGGGGCTAGATATCGACACCCCTGCCGACCTTGAGGTTCTCCTCGATCGACCCGGAGACACCCGCACCCGCGCCTATCTCGCCGAGAGCGGCATCCGCACGCGCTTGCGCGAGCGGGCTGTAGCGGCGGATCGATCCGCGTGACGGCCGGGGAGGCCAAGGACTCATCAACGGACGAATCATGGCGACATTGCTCGATGCTGTGAGCTTCGGCGGACGGCCAACGCGGGCCGAGGCCCTGGCACTTTCCGAAGAGCGGAATACGGAAGCACTCATGCGCTTGGCCGCAGAGTCCCGCGACCATGGCCATGGCAACGTCATTTCCTATTCGCGGAAGGTGTTTATTCCGTTGACCCAGCTGTGCCGCGATGTCTGTCACTACTGCACCTTCGCTCAGCCGCCCCGTAAAGGCGCACGCGCTTACATGGCCCCACCAGAGGTCCTAGCGATCGCCCGCGCTGGAGTTGTGGCTGGGTGCAAGGAGGCTCTGTTCACCCTGGGTGATAAGCCGGAACTTCGCTATCGTGTCGCGCGCGAGGAACTCGAACGTCTGGGTCACGAGACAACGCTTGCTTACCTAGCCGAGGTTGCGGAGCTCGTCGTCCAGGAAACAGGATTGCTGCCTCATGTAAATCCTGGCGTGATGACGGTTGCGGACATCGCTGCACTCAGATCCGTGTCTGTCTCGCAGGGACTTATGCTCGAGAGCGTGTCCGAACGGTTATGCGTCAAAGGCGGCCCCCATTACGGATCCCCTGACAAGACGCCGGCAGTGCGCCTCGCAACAATCCGGCTCGCGGGCGAACTCCGGGTGCCATTCACCTCCGGCATCCTGATCGGTATTGGTGAGACGCGGCGGGAGCGCATCGAGTCGCTGCTTGCGCTCCGCGACCTACATGATCGCTACGGCCACATCCAGGAAATCATCATTCAAAACTTCCGCGCCAAGCCTGACACGCGCATGGCGGACGCGGCCGAGCCCGAGGTCGACGAGTTGCTGTGGACGATTGCTGTGGCGCGCCTTTTGTTTGGCTCGACCATGACCATCCAAGCGCCGCCCAACCTGAGTCCGGCCTCACTGTCGCGGCTGATCGACGCCGGGCTGAACGACTGGGGAGGGGTTTCGCCCGTGACCCCTGATTTTGTCAATCCCGAGGCGCCCTGGCCGCACCTC
>JBHICW010000183.1:0-3605 GCA_046759785.1 Alphaproteobacteria bacterium | reverse complement strand
TTCCCGTGGGTGGCGGCGGGGAGTTCACGACGCGTCGGCTCATGGCCGCGTACGGTTTCGGCTACGATGACCTGCGCAAGTGGGGCGGGCGCGTGCAGAACACCGGCTTCGGAGCCATCAGGGCACAGATGAAAGATGGACGCGGCCAGATCCTGACCCACGTCATCACGGCTGGGCACCCCTCGGTGACCGAGATCGCCGTGAGCGCCCGGCTGAAGTTTCTACCTCTGCGAGAGGATGTCATCGCCGCGCTGGAGAAGCAAGGATATCGCCGAGCCATCTTGCCGGCCGGGACCTTCCGAGGGCAAGACCAGGATGTGCCGACGGTGGGGCTCCACACCAACCTCGTCGCACGCGCCAGCCTGCCCGACGAGGTCGCCTACCGGATTACGAAGGCCGTGTGTGAAAACACCAAAAAGCTGGGACGGGCCCACGCCAGCTTCAAGCGGTTCAGCTGCAAGAAGGCCTGGACTCCCGATGCCTTGGGCGTGCCCATCCACCCGGGGGCGGCACGCTACTACAAGGAAAAGGGGTACATGCCTTAAAGCAGGCACCGGTCCGGAGCCCCCGGCTGCTCCTGCTCACGCCGCCAACTGCGGCGAGGGAGCGCCGTGTGTGTGATCTCGGGCGCGGGGGGCACGACCCCCCGCGCCCGAAGCTGCCATGAAGCGCTTCTTGACCTTCCCGGCCCTCATCGCCCTCGCCTGGTCCACCTTCCAGCTCTACAACGCGGTCTACCCACTCCACTTCATGATCCTTCGGCCCATCCACGTGTTCCTGGCCTTGGCCCTCTGCTTCTTCGTGCACCCGGTATCTGCTGACCGAGAGAGGCGTGGACGGCGAGTCCTCGACCGAGCCCTGTCGGTCATCTCGCTGGGGTTGGCAGCATACTTTTTCTGGCATTTCGAGCGTGTGACCACGCGTACCGCCTTCGTCGACCCGCTCTCGCCGATGGACTACGCGCTGGGTGTCGTCTGCGTGCTGGTGCTGCTCGAAGCCTCGCGGCGGGTGGCCGGCCTCGCGCTCACCGTTATCCTCGCGGTGTTCATCGGCTACGCAATCGCCGGGCCGCTCATTCCCGGCTACCTAGGCCACCGAGGCGTCTCCTTCCGCCACTTCATCGATCTGCAGTTCCTCTCTCCCAGCGGCATCTTCACCATTCCCATCGGCGTCTCGGCGGGCATCGTCTTCTACTTCATCCTGTTCGCCGCATTCCTGGAAGCGTGTGGAGCCGGCGAGCTGTTCATCGACCTGGCCTTCCGCCTGACGGGCCGCCGCCGCGGCGGTCCCGCCAAAGCCGCCATCGTCGCGAGCAGCATCATGGGCACCGTGAGTGGCAGTGCCGTGGCCAACGTGGTGGGCACAGGCATCTTCACCATCCCGCTCATGCGCCGGATCGGCTATTCCGCCCGGTTTGCCGGGGCGGTGGAGGCGGCCGCGTCCACCGGAGGCCAGCTCATGCCTCCCATTATGGGGGCCGCGGCGTTTATCCTCGCTGAAACCATCGGGCTCCCCTACGTCCAGCTTGTCATCGCCGCCGTCATCCCCGCGATCATCTACTACGTGTCCCTCTATTTCATGGTCGACCTGCGGGCCCGGCGCGAGGGGCTCAGCGGCCTCAGTCAGGAGGAGCTGCCGCCACTCCGTGCTCCGCTCGCGCGGCGAGGTCATCTCGGGGTGCCGCTCATCGTGCTGGTGGTCACCCTGTTCCGGGGGTATTCGCTGCTCACCGTTGCGACCTCTGCCATGCTGGCGACGGTCGTGGTGAGCTTCCTCAGTCGGGAGACACGGATCGGCCCGGAAAAGTTCCTCACGGCGCTCGAGAGTGGGGCGCGCAAGGCGGTCGCCGTGGCGGTACCCTCCGCCGCCGCCGGCATCGTCATTGGCATTGCCGTCTACACGGGCTTGGGCATCAAGCTGACCGGGTCGATCGTCGAGCTGTCGGGCGGACACCTGTTCCCGGCGCTGCTCATCGTCATGGTGGCCTGCCTGATCCTCGGTATGGGAATGCCCACGAGCGCAGCTTACGTCATGGCCGCCGTGCTGATGGGCCAGGCACTGCAACAGTACGGGCTCTCGCCCCTGCAAGCCCATATGTTCATCTTCTATTTCGCCATCCTCTCCATGGTCACTCCGCCCATCGCGCTGTCCGCCTACGCGGCGGCCGGGATCTCCGGCGCGAGCATGTGGCACACCGGCACCCAGGCCTTCCAGCTCACGCTGGCCGGTTTCCTGATTCCCTTCGCCCTGGCGTACCACCCGGCGATGCTGCTCCAGGGCTCTGTCTGGGCCGTCCTCTGGATCTTGGCGACCTCGGTCGGAGGGGTGGGCTGCCTGGCCGCCTCGGTCAACAGCTATCTGCTGACCCTAGCGGGCCGGTGGGAGCGTCTGGTGCTGTTCGTCGCGGCTCTCCTCATGATCGCCCCGGAAAAGACGACCGACCTGGCCGGTATCCTGGCGTTCGGCGGGATCCTGGGGCTCCAGTTCCTGCGTCAGCGAAAGCTCGCGCCGCTCAAGGCCGCCGGGCGCTGACCAAGCAGAGGACGAGGACGGTGACCAGACGCACCCCCGCGCCCTCTCATGTCTCGCCCTATCTGCTGCTCGCGCTGGCCGCGCTGTTCTGGTCGGGCAATTGGGTGCTGGGTCGCGCGCTTCATACCGACATCTCGCCCGTCTCCTTGAACTTCTGGCGTTGGGTCACGGCGTCGGCGGCGCTCCTCCCCTTTACCGTGGCTTCCTTGATCACCCACCGGGACGTGATCGCGCGACGCTGGAAGATGCTGGTCCTGCTGTCCGCCACCGGCATCGCCGGGTTCCACAGCCTGCTCTACTACGCGCTGAACTTCACGGCGGCGGTCAACGCGCTCCTCATGTTCGCGACCACGCCGGTGGTCATCGTGATCGTAACGTGGATCCTCCTCCGGGAGACGGTCACGGGGTCCCAGTCGGTGGGGATCGCGGTCTCGCTGGTGGGGGTCGTGGTCCTCGTGGCACGGGGGAGCCTGGAGGTGCTGACCGCACTCGAGTTCAACTACGGCGATCTCTGGATGTTCGTCGCGATCCCGTTGTGGGCGGTCTACTCGGCACTCCTGAGGTGGCGGCCGGTCCAGCTCCCGCCGCTCGACGTCGTCGCCAGCCTGAGCGTGGTCGGCGTCGTCCTGCTGCTGCCGTTCTACCTGCTCGAATACGCGGTCGTGGGGCCCTTCGAGATCACTCTGGGCAACGTCGCCAGCATCCTCTACATCGGCCTGTTCGCCTCCGTCCTCGCCTATGTCTTCTGGAACCGGGGCGTCGTGGCGGTCGGCTCAAACAAGGCGGGCCTCTTCATCCACCTGATGCCCGTGTTCGGGACGACTCTCGCGGTGATTTTCCTCGGCGAGGCCGTGCGCGGCTACCACTTCGCCGGGGTCGCGCTGATCTTCTTCGGCCTCTACCTCACGACGCGACAGGGACCGGCGCAAGGGGATTAGTGCCGTCCCAACTATTCGCTCCGAAACACGGCGCAATCGATGAATTACAGCTCCGTGCTGCCCAGCAGGCGCGACGGGCGCTTCCCTGGTAAGATGCCTTCGGTCATCGGTCGCAACAAGTTGGAACGGCACTAG
>JBHICW010000182.1:0-3618 GCA_046759785.1 Alphaproteobacteria bacterium | reverse complement strand
TCTTTTTATCCGAGGCCGCCGCCCGTGGCGGTGCACCCTGGAACCATTCAACACGGTTCCTGACCCCGACCGCAAGACCCTGTCCCGATTTGGGTCATGTGGGGCGGCGCTCCTCATAGACAGGACCGGCCGGCCCACCCTTGCCGTCGGTCCGGTCTCACACCTGCGCCGCGGCGCGCACCGTCAAGGCCGGGCCTCCAGGCCGCCGCCAGCGGCGGGGCAGCCGTCTCACATCCGTCCGACCGGATACAGGGCCCCTTGCGTAAGCCTAGATCGAGCGCTCGCCCAGCCGGCGGCGCGCTTCCTTGACGAGCGCCGCGAGCGTCGCGCGGGCGCTCGCCGCATCGGTCACGGGCTCTTCGAAACCGAGCCGGTGGACTCGCCCGCCCAGGCGAATGTCGCACCCGTCGGGGTCGATCCCCGTCATCTCCGCCGCCTCCCCGGGAACGCCGAGGAACGCACGGGCATAGAGCGCCAGCGCTTGCCCATGGTCGGCATTCATGTGCGCCACGACCTCGGCCTCACACGCGGCGAGCGCGGCGGCGGCCGCGGGATCGGAGACGAACTCCGCGCCATTGAGCCGGTGGATGCGGCCGAACCCGGCGACCAGATGCGCGCGCTCCACCTCGACCCGGTAAAGGTGGAAGTCGCGGAAGTCGGCATAAGTCCGAGCTGGGGGATGGCGGGCGAGAAAGCGGGCGCGGTGGCGGGGCACCGCGCTCTTGTTCGCGCGCCCCAAGAGGGTAAGACGTGGACCCGCCACGGGGTCCTCGCCCTCTTGGCCCCCCCGGACCAACAGCGAGACGCGCTCGTCGGCCGCAATGTTGCGGCTGTGCTCGGCGAGGTCGGACAAGAAGACAAGTGGGGTGCCGTCCAGGTCGGTGGCGAGAAGCACGAGGGAGCCGTACGGCCATCCGGCCTCGTCCCGTACCGCCGTGGCGAGCGCCGCGGTCGTCGCGCTTCGCATCAGCCGGCGCGCCACGTTCTGAGGGCTATCGTCGCGCCCGGTCACCGCGCCCTGCACCATGCCGCGGGCACTCTAGGGGGCCGTCGGGGGCCGGTCAACGAACGGCGCCGGGAGGTGATTGGCAATTCACGGCCGTCGGTCGTACATTTAGGCGGAGGGGGGAGCCTCGAGTGACCCACACCATCGCGCTCGTCGACGACGACCGCAACATCCTGACCTCGGTCTCGATGGCGCTGGAGGCGGAGGGCTTCCGCGTGCGGACCTACACGGACGGCGGCGAGGCCTTGAGGGCGCTCATCGCTCAGCCGGTCAACCTTGCCGTCCTCGACATCAAGATGCCGCGGATGGACGGCCTGGAGCTCTTGAGCCGGCTGCGACGGACGAGCGCGCTGCCTGTGATCTTTCTCACCTCCAAGGACGATGAGATCGACGAGGTCGTCGGCCTCAAGATGGGGGCCGACGACTACATTACGAAGCCCTTCTCGCTTCGCCTTCTCATCGAGCGGATCCGCGCGGTCCTGCGCCGGGCCGAACCGGCGCCGAGCGACGACGACCGGGAGGAGGTGCTGGTCAGGGGCGAGCTGGTGCTGGATCCGGCCCGGTACCTATGCACCTGGCGTGGCGTGCCGGTGGCGCTCACCGTCACCGAGTTCCTGATCCTCAGGTCTCTCGCCACGCGCCCGGGGCACGTGCGCAGCCGGAGCCAGCTCCTGGACGCGGCCTACGGCGACGACGTCTATGTCGATGACCGCACGATCGACAGCCACGTCAAGCGGACGCGCAAGAAGTTCAAGGCGGTTGACCCTAATTTCTCCAACATCGAAACGCTCTACGGCGTCGGCTACCGCTACAACCCGAGCTGAGGCCGCGAGCGCAAAGCGCGAGGAGCGCCGCCGTCCGAGGGTGCGGGCCGAGCGACGGCGGGGACCGAGGGCGTCGCGTCGGCGGGGGCCTTTCTCCCCCCTCACGCGCCGCATCCTCGCGATCAACGTGCTGCCGCTGGCGCTCTTCCTGGGCGGCCTCTTGTATCTCGACGTCTACCAGGGGGAGCTCGTCGAGGCGAAGATCGCGGCGCTCGGGACCCAGGGCGAGGTCATCGCGGGGGCGCTCGGCGAGAGCGTGGTGATCACCGAGAATTCGGACGCCGGCCGGCTTGAGGCGGAGACGGCGCGGCAGCTTGTGCGCCGCCTCGCCGTCCCGGTCGGCACGCGGGTCAGGCTGTTCGACGCTGACGGCGCGCTCGTCGCCGACAGCCGGCGGCTGCTCTCCGCCGGCGGGGTCGTCCAGACGCGCGAGATTCCTCCCCCCGAAACCGGCGTCCTCGCCGCCCTCGCCCGCGACCTCTACGATCTGCTCGTCGCCTGGCTCCCTCGGCGCGAGCCCCTCGAGCACTACGTCGAGGCCGCCGAGCAGCACGCCGGCGACTACGCGGAAGTGAACCTCGCCCTGACCGGCGAGTCCGAAAGCGCGCTCCGCGACGCCGGCGAGGACGGAACGATCTTGAGCGTCGCCATCCCCGTGCAGCGGTTCAAGCGGGTCCAGGGGGCGCTCATGCTGTCCACCACCATCGACGACATCGAGGACAGCGTGCGCGAGGTGCGGTACACGATCCTCAAGCTCTTCGCGCTCGCGCTCGGCGTCACCGTGCTGCTCTCCGTATACCTCGCTGGCACCATCGCTAGGCCCGTGCGTCGGCTCGCGGAGGCCGCCGCCAAGGTGCGCCACGGCCAGGACCGGACGAGCTCCATTCCCGACTTCACCGCCCGGGGCGACGAGATCGGGGAGCTTTCGGGAGCGCTCGACGACATGACCAAGGCCCTCTGGCGACGGCTGGACGCGATCGAAAGCTTCGCCGCCGACGTCGCCCACGAGATCAAGAATCCGCTGTCGTCCCTCACGAGCGCCGTCGAGGCGGCGGCCCGGGTCAAGGACCCGGCGCAGCAGCGCAAACTCATGACCGTCATTCGCGAGGACATCCAGCGGCTCGACCGGCTGATCAGCGACATCGCGGACGCCTCGCGGCTCGATGCCGAGCTTTCGCGCGCGAAGGCCGAGCCGGTCGACCTCGGCCAGATGCTCGCCGCCCTCGTCGAGGTCCACACCTCGAGCGGCGGCGAAGGCGGCCCCGAGATCCGGCTCGAAGTCGGGACCGGGGACCGTCTCGTCGTCGAGGGTGTGGAAACCCGGCTCGTCCAGGTGCTCCAGAACCTCATCCACAACGCCACCTCGTTCAGCCCGCCCAGCGGCGTGATTACCCTCGCCGCACGGCGCCGCGAATCGTGGGTCGAACTCTCGATCGAGGACGAAGGGCCGGGCGTCCCGGCCGCGAACCTCGAAGCGATCTTCGCCCGGTTCTACGCGGCCCGACCCGAGGGCGAGAAGTTCGGCATCCACTCCGGGCTGGGCCTCAGCATCTCCAAGCAGATCGTGGAGGCGCATGGGGGCACGATCTTCGCCGAGAACCGGGGATCGGACCCGGAGCGACCGGAGGGCGCCCGGTTCGTCGTCCGCCTGCCGGCGGAAAGCCGCGCGTCTTGACCGCCCGCACGCGCCGGCCGGAGAATGGCGCCCGCGACCGCGCGCCACGACCCATGCCAGCGCCCCGCTTCGCCGACCGCCTTAGCATGCTCAGCCTCGCGCTATGGGCGAGC
>JBHICW010000181.1:0-3620 GCA_046759785.1 Alphaproteobacteria bacterium | reverse complement strand
CCGACGACGGCCGTGCCGAGCCCGGCGGAACGCAAGGTGGACGAGGGCTTGCTGAGCGCCGCCGCCATGATCCGCTTCATCCCGTCAGGGAACAGCGCGTAGAGCGCACCCTCCAGGACCAGCACCAGCGCCACGGCACTCATCAGGTCGAACATCGCGTTCCTTCCTCCCCGGCGCGTCGCTGGACATTTACCGGTCCGCGCCCAGAGGCCAAAGGCTTACTCCGTCCTGCCGCCGGTGAGATCGCCGAAGAAGCGGAAGAAGTCACTGTCGGGCGAGAGCACCATGGTGGTGCCGTCGCTCCCCAGCGCCTCGCGATACGCCCTCATCGACCGGTAGAAGGAGAAGAAGTCGATGTCCGTGCCGAAGGCCTCGGCGAAGATGCGCACGGACTCGGCCTCGCCGTGGCCGCGGATGATTTCCGACTCTTTGCGGGCCTCGGCCAGAATGACCGTCTTCTCCCGCTCGGCGCGGCTGCGGATACGCTGGCCGAGCTCGGCTCCCTGCGCCCGGAACTCGCGCGCCTCCCGCTCGCGCTCCGTCTGCATCCGGCGGAAGATGGCTTGGCTGTTCTCTTGGGGCAGGTCGGCCCGCTTGATGCGGACGTCGACCACGTCGATGCCCCAGCTCCTCGCCTTTTCGTTCACGAGGTCGCGGATGTCGTTCATGATGATGGCGCGCTCACCCGAAAGCACGGTCAAGAGCGGCACCTCGCCGAGGACCTGCCGCAGGCTCGAGTTGATGGCGGCGCCGAGCCGAGTGCGCGCCACCGCCTCCGTCCCGACCGCCTGGTAGAAGAGCAGGGGGTCGACGATCTTGTAGCGGGCGAAGGCGTCGACCACCAGCCGCTTCTGGTCGGAGTTAATGACCTCCTCGGCGGGGGCGTCGAAGTCCAAGAGCCGGCGGTCGTAGTAGGTGACCGTCTGGATGAAGGGGAGCTTGAACTTGAGCCCCGGCTCCTGGATCGGCGGCCGGATGGGCTTGCCGAACTGGAGGACCAGCGCCTGCTCTCTCTGGTGCACAACGAAGACAGCGCTCGAGGCGACGATGAGGAGCGCCGCGACCGCGATGACCACGGCGATGACCAGAGGCCGGCTCATTGCCCTGCTCCGGTTCGGCGCCGCTCAAGCTCGGGCAGCGGCAGGTAGGGAACCACCCCCTGGACACCCGTCGCCTGGGTGTCGATGATCAGCTTGTTCATTCCTCTCAGGATCTCCTCCATCGTCTCGAGGTAGATCCGCCGGGTCGTCACGTCCCGCGCGACGGCGTACTCCTTGTACACGGAGAGGAACCGCTGCGCCTCACCGGTGGCGGTGGCGACGATCTCCTGCTTGTAGGCCTCGGCCTCCTGCACGATCTGTGCGGCCTCGCCGCGCGCCCGGGGGATGATGTCGTTCCGGTACGCCTCGGCCTCGTTGCGCAGGCGCTCCTGGTCGGCGCGCGCGGCCTGGACATCGCGGAAGGCGCCGATGACGGCGGCAGGCGGGTCGACCTTCTGCAGCTGGACCCGGGTGACTTCAATGCCGGCCCCGTAGGAATCCAGGATCGACTGCAGAAGCTCGTGGTTCTGGTCTTCCACGTCGCGGCGGCCCTCGGCGAGGGCTGTGGCGATCTCCGTCTTGCCGATCACCTCGCGCATGGCGCTCTCGGCCGCGTTCTTGACCGTTTGCTCGGGCACGCGGACGTTGAACAGGAACTCGCCAGCGTCCTTGATGATCCAGAAGACGACGACGTTGATGTCAATGATGTTCTCGTCGCCGGTCAGCATCAGGGCCTCGCTGGGCACCTGGCGTTGGGTGCCGACACGGTCCAGCTCGCCGGCGGAGCGGAAGCCGATCTCGGCCCGGTTCACCCGGGTCACCTTGGGCGTGTACACCTGGCCGATGGGGCTGGGCCAGTTGTAGTTGAGCCCCGGCGCGGTCGTCGCCACCCACTCGCCGAAGACGAGTTCCACGCCTTGCTCGTCGGGCTGAACGCGGTACAAACCGCTGGCCAGCCAGATCGCGAGCACGATGAGCACAATGAGGGCAAGCCCGCGGCCGCCCTTGATACCCCCAGGCAGGACGCGCTTGAAGCGGTCCTGGCCTTTGCGCAACAGCTCATCCAAGTCAGGCGGCTGCGGGCCGCCCGGGCCCCGGTCCCAGGGTCCCTGACCACCCCCGCCCTGCCAGCCACCGCCTTGGTCTCTCCACGGCATTGCCCGCCAAACTCCTTATCAGCCGGAACCGTCCCCGGCCCGACGTGGTACCAGAGGGAACCGGCCTTATATGATACCTATTCACATGATATGACACCTCTCCGGACGACGCAACGACAGCCGCGCGAACGCTGCGCCAATTCGTCCACTCGCATGCGCCGCAGGGTCGCCGCGCGGGGAAGGCCAGGGTCGCTTCATGGCTGAGCTCACGAAGGAACGGGTCATGGAGGCGCTCTCCGGGCTCGTCGATCCCGACAAGCGCCAAGACGTGGTGAGTCTGGGGATGATCTCCGGCGTCGTCGTCAAGAACGGCAACGTCCAGTTCGTCATCGAGGTCGACCCGAGCGAAGGGGCGGACAAGGAACCCCTGCGCAAGGCCTGCGAGAAGGCGGTGCAGGCGCTTCCCGGCGTGGTCTCCGCCACCGCGGTGCTCACCGCCCCCCGCCAAGCCCCGGCCCAGGCGGCCCCGCAGAGGCCTGAGCCCGGTCAGGTGCAGGCCCAGCGACCGTTCGTCGCCGGCGTGCGCGCGATCGTCGCCGTCGCCTCGGGCAAGGGCGGCGTCGGCAAGTCCACGACCGCCGTCAACCTGGCCCTGGGGCTCGCCGCCGGCGGACGCAAGGTCGGGCTCTTGGACGCCGACGTCTATGGCCCGTCCGTGCCGCGGATGCTCAGGGTCACCGGGCGGCCCAGCTCACCCGACGGCAAGAAACTGACGCCTATGGCGAACTACGGCGTCAAGTCCATGTCCATGGGCTTCCTCGTCGGCGAGGACACGCCGATGATCTGGCGGGGTCCCATGGTCATGAGCGCGATCGAGCAGATGACGCGCGACGTGGACTGGGGCGAGGTCGACGTCCTCGTCGTCGACCTGCCCCCGGGCACCGGCGACGCCCAGCTCACCATAGCCCAGCGGGTGCCGCTCACCGGAGCGGTCATCGTCTCGACGCCGCAGGACATCGCGCTCATCGACGCGCGCAAGGGACTCAACATGTTCCGCAAGGTCGACGTCCCCGTCTTCGGCATCGTCGAGAACATGAGCTACTTCGTCTGCCCGTCGTGCGGCCACCGGGCCGAGATCTTCAGCCACGGCGGCGCGCGGGCTACCGCCGAGCGGCTCGGCGTCGATTTCCTCGGCGAGATCCCCCTCCACCCAATGATCCGCGAGACCTCCGACGATGGCTACCCGATCGTCGTGTCCGAGCCGCAAAGCCCGCTCGCCCAGGCCTACCGGGAGATTGCCGACCGGGTAGCGAAGAAGATCGACATGGCCCTCGGCGAGGCGGAGCGCAAGGCGCCCAGGATCGTCATTCAGTAGTCACGAGCGCATCTTGGTGCGGCGGCCCTAGGAGACGCGCGCGGCCTGGACGATGGCGGCGGCGTCGCCCATGTAGTCCACCACGCGGACGAAACCGTGGTCGAGAAC
>JBHICW010000180.1:0-3636 GCA_046759785.1 Alphaproteobacteria bacterium | reverse complement strand
GAGGCAGGTCTAAGCCGATCCACGCCCACCTTTATGAGGACACACCCTACAGCGCCGCGACCAGACCGCCGTCCACCGTCAGCACCTGGCCGTTGACATAAGAAGCGGCGGCGGAGGCCAGGAACACGGCCACGCCGCCGAGCTCCTCGGGCTGGCCCCAGCGGCCCAGCGGCGTGCGGTTGACGACCATCTCACGGAACGCCTTGTCCTCGAACACCGACCTGGTCATGGCGGTCACGAAATAGCCCGGCGCGATGGCATTGCAGGTAATCCCCTTGGGGCCGAGCTCCACTGCCAGCGACCGCGTGAGCGCGGCAAGGCCCGCCTTGGCGACGACGTAAGCCGAGATGTTGGGGCGCGCGATGCGCTCCATGATCGAGCTCATCATGATGATCCGCCCGCCTCCCTGGGTGGTCATGACCCGCGCGGCCTCGCGCGCGAGGACAAAGGCTGCCGTCAGATTCACGTCAATTACCCTTTGCCAGTCCTCAACGGTGGTCTCCACCACCGACCCCCGGTAGGGAATGCCGGCGTTGTTCACGAGCACCTCGAGCCTCCCGTACCGTTCGACGACGGCGGCGAGGCCGGCGACTGCCGCGTCCAGGTCGGCGACGTCGAAGGGGGCGATCCCGGCCTCGAAGCCCTGGGCGCTGAGCTCTTTGGCCCTTTGCTCGAGCGTCTGGCGATCCCGGCCGTTGAGCACGACCAGGCCGCCGGCCGCCGCCATCGCCTGCGCCAGCGCCCAGCCCAGCCCCCGCGAGGCGCCGGTGATCAAGACCACCTTGCCGGCGAGGGAGAATAGATGAGGCATCGCTCCAACTCCTCAAGCAGCCGTTCGCACACAGGTGCGATCCATAGCCCAGCGGCCGGCGTCCCGCCAAGGGCTTGGTCGCACTCTCCCCGGACGCCCGGCCGGGCCCAGGCCGGCCGCCGCGTGTCGCAAGGGAGAGGAAATTCGCGTGTGCCCTTGCACAGCGGCATGGATCATGGTGAAAGAAAGGGCGGTTCGGCGGTCAACGGCGAGGGGAGGAGCCCGATGAGTGGACGACTGGCTGGAAAGACGGCCCTCATAACGGCGGCCGCGCAGGGCATCGGGCGTGCCAGCGCCCTCGCCTTCGCCCGCGAAAAGGCGAAGGTGTGGGCGACCGACATCGAGATCGAACACCTTGCCGATCTCGAGGGAAAGGATGGTATCCGCACGCGAAGGCTGAACGTGACCGATGCACAGGAAATTGAGGCGGTGGCGCGCGACGTCGGCGCGGTGGACGTCCTGTTCAACTGCGCGGGATGGGTCCACCAGGGCACGATCCTGGACTGCCCGGGCGAGGCCTGGGACCGGTCGTTCGACGTCAACGTGCGCGGCATGTACCTCATGATCCGCGCCTTCCTCCCGGCCATGCTGGAGAACCGAGGCGGCTCCATCATCAACATGACCTCCGTGGTCTCGTCGGTCAGCGGCGTGGTCAACCGGTGCGCCTATGGCGCAAGCAAGGCGGCGGTCATCGGGCTCACGAAGTCGGTGGCCGCGGACTACATCAAGCAAGGCATCCGCTGTAACGCCGTCGCCCCGGGGACCATCCAGACCCCCTCGCTGGACGAGCGGATCGCCGCGTTCGACGATCCAGAGGCAGCCCGCAAGGCCTTCATCGCCCGCCAGGCCATGGGGCGGTTGGGGACGGCGGACGAGATCGCCGAGCTCATCGTCTACCTCGCCTCCGATGAGTCGGCCTACGTGACCGGGACGACGCTCGTGATCGACGGCGGCATGACCCTTTGAGGCCCTGCCGGAACAGAAAGGAAAGGAGACGGCGCCATGAAGCTTTTGCGCTATGGGCCCCGCGGCGAGGAGAATCCCGGGCTGGCGGACGGAGAGGGTCGGATCCGCGACCTTTCCGGCGAGATCGAGGACATCACGCCGCGGACGCTGGCTCCGGAGGTGCTCACCAGGCTCAAGGCCCTGGATCCAGGGTCGCTCCCCGTCGTCGGGGGCGAGCCCAGGCTTGGGCCGCCGGTCGCCGGGGTCGGCAAGATCGTGGCCATCGGCCTCAACTACTCCGATCATGCGGCGGAGTCCGGCGTGCCTGTGCCGGAGGAGCCGATCCTGTTCACGAAGGCGACGACCGCGATCTCGGGCCCCAACGACCCGGTGGTGATCCCCCGCGGCGCCGGCAAGACCGACTGGGAGGTGGAGCTCGGCGTCGTGATCGGGAGCACGGCACGCTACGTGGGCGAGGATAAGGCGCTCGACCACGTCGCCGGCTACTGCGTCGCGAACGACGTCTCGGAGCGGGAGTATCAGCTCGAGCGCAGCGGCCAGTGGGTGAAGGGCAAGAGCGCCGACAGCTTCGCGCCGCTCGGACCGTGGCTGGTGACGGCCGACGAGGTCCCGGACCCGCAGAACCTGAAGCTGTGGCTCGCGGTCAACGGGAAACGGTGCCAGGACGGGCATACAAGCCGCATGATCTTCGGCGTCCGCGAGCTCGTGAGCTACATCAGCCGGTTTATGACGCTTGCGCCCGGCGACGTGATCAGCACCGGTACGCCGCCGGGCGTGGGCCTGGGTCAGAAGCCGCCCGTCTACCTCAAGCCGGGCGACGTCATGACCGTTGGCGTCGAGGGTCTGGGCGAGCAGCGGCAGGAGGTCATCGCCTGGCGCCCCGAAGCTTGAGCCGGCCGGGGGCGGATGTCCGCCTTCGCCCAGGCCGAGGGGGCGTCAAGCCTCAATAGGTGGCGCGCCCGCCCGAGAGGTCGAAGACGGCGCCGGTCGAAAACGAGCACTCCTCGGAGCACAGCCACGTGACGAGTGCCGCCACCTCTTCGACCCGCCCGAAGCGGCCCATGGGGATCTTGGACAGCATGTACTGGATGTGCTCCTCGCTCATCTGGGCGAAGATGTCGGTCTTGACCACCGCCGGGGTCACACAGTTGACCAAGACCCCGGTCTGGATGAGCTCCTTCGCCAGCGACTTGGTGAACGCGATGACCCCCGCCTTGGCGGCGCTGTAGGCGCAGGCGTTGGGATTTCCCTCTTTGCCCGCGATCGAGGCGATGTTCACGATGCGGCCGTAGCCTCGCTCCACCATGTAAGGCACGACCGACCGGCAGCAAAGGAACACGCCGGTGAGGTCGACGGCGAGCACGCGATCCCAAGCCTCCACGGGATACTCCCACGTCTTGGCGTTGGGCCCTGCGACCCCCGCGTTGTTGACCAGGATGTCGATCGCCCCGAGGCGGGCGAGCGTCCGTTCCACCGCGCCCTCGACGCCGTCGGCGTCGGTGACGTCCACCACCACCGCGGCCACCTCGCCGCCCCGGCCCAGCCTCGCCGCCGTCGCGTCCGCGGCCTCCTCATCCACGTCCCAGAGCGAGACGCTGGCCCCCGAGGCCACCAGCCGCTCGGCGATCGCGAGGCCGATCCCGCGGGCCGCGCCGGTGACCACGGCCTTGCGGCCCTCGAGGTCAATCGTGTTCATCGTCCTGCGTTCGGCCGGCCTTCCCGAGGCTCACGCGCCCCGGGGCATCCGGTGGCGCTACAATGCCACGAACCCGTCACGTGATGGCAAGGGGGAAGGATGAGCGTTCTCAATCAAATGGTTCTGAGGGGGCAGAAGGCCCTGGTCACCGGAGCGAGCTCGG
>JBHICW010000179.1:0-3694 GCA_046759785.1 Alphaproteobacteria bacterium | reverse complement strand
GCATTCCGATGCCGCACAATTTTCCTTGAGGAGAAGGCGGTCCCGCGGCGGGCAGAGCGCCGCCGGTCGGGTGATCGTGGCTCCTATGGCCGATCACCTTCTTGGCAGCAGCCGCGGCGGGGACTTCAGCGACGTCACGCGACCCCGTGCCGCTCCCGCCAGTCCACCGGATAGAGACTGTAGAAGACGACGGCCCTGTCCTTCGCCTCGTAAACGAGAGGCGTGTTCTCGGGAATCCACAGCACGTCGCCGGGGTCGCACTCGAACACCTCGTCCCCGGACCGCAGGGTGAAGTGCCCCTCAAGGACGACGACGACCTCGTCGTAGAGCACGGTCCACGGGATCGAGACGCCGTTCTCGAAGATGGCGACCCCGGCGCCCATCGTGCGGCTCAACTCGGGGCCGACGAGACGCCCGATCTCGGCGTTACCCGGGGGGCCGCCATAGGGAGCGAAAGATATCTCGGCCTTCTTGAACATCTTGACGTCGGACACGGCTTCCCTCCCTTCACGCGGGTTTGAATTCAGTGATCCCGGAGTGGACCCGAGATTGCCCTCCGAGGCAAGAGGAAGGGCCGGACTTTGTCACCAGACCTTGTCCGGCGGGCGAAAAGCCAGTACTTAGGGTGCGGCGCGGGCCGGTCCCATGCGCCTTTGGCGTCGCGTTCTCGGAACCTCTTTGCACAAGAACAAACCGACTGTCGAATCGAACGCCCCGGCTGTCGCCGAGCACCCGCTTGCGCCCCTGCTGACCCCGCGGTCCATGGCGCTCGTGGGCGCCTCAACGCGCCTCGGGAGCTATGGCAACGAGATGGTGCGCGAGATCCGCCGCGGGGGCTTCAGGGGAGCGGTCTACCCCGTGAACCCGAAGTATGACGAGGTCGAGGGGCTCGTCTGCTACCCTTCGCTGGCCGCCCTGCCCGAGCCGGTCGACCTCGCCGTTCTGGCCGTCGCCAACCACCGGCTCGAGGCCGTGCTCAAGGAGGCTGCGGCGCAGGGGGTACGCGCCGCCGTGATCTTTGCGAGTTGCTACCTCGAAGGCGACCGCGAACCCCCACTGCTCCAGCGGCTCGACCGCTTCGCCCGCGAGGCGGGGATGGCCGTGTGCGGGGGCAACGGCATGGGTTTCTACAACCTGGATGCAGGCATCCGGGCGTTTTGCTTCCAAGGGCCCGACAATATCGAGCCGGGGCCCATCACCCTGATCACGCATTCCGGCTCGGCCTTCGGCGCCCTCGTCCACAACGACCCGCGGCTCACGTACAACCTCGCCGTCTCTCCGGGCCAGGAGATCGCGACGACCACCGCCGACTACATGGACTTCGCCTTGGGGATGCCCTCGACACGGGTGATCGCCTTGTTCATCGAGGCGGTCCGGGACCCGTCCGGGTTCGTGGCGGCGCTCGAGAAGGCCCTGGCGCGCGACGTCCCCGTCGTGGCCCTTAAAGTGGGCCGGACGGAGGAGAGCGCGCGGCTCGCGGTGAGCCATTGCGGCGCCCTTGCCGGCGACGACGCGGCCTTTGAGGCGGTTTGCGAGCGCTACGGCGTCCTCAGGGTCGACACAATGGACGAGCTGGCGGCGACGGCGCTCCTCCTGGCCCAGCCGCGGCGACCTGTCGCGGGCGGGCTCGCCGCGATCCTCGATTCCGGTGGCGAGCGGGAGATGTTGATGGACCTCGCCGACGACGCTGGGGTTCCCTTTGCCCGCATCAGCCCCTCGACGCGAGAGAGGCTCGCCTCCCGGCTCGAATACGGGCTGGAGCCGGTCAACCCCTTGGATGCCTGGGGCACCGGCCACGACTTTGAAACGATCTTCACCGAATGCTTCGCCGCGCTCCTCGACGACCCGGACACCGCCATCGGGCTGTTCTGCGCCGACGCGCGCACGGGTCACAGGCTGCACGAGGCCTACGCCGCCATCTGCCAGGAGGTGTTCAGGCGGACGGACAAGCCGGTGTGCATGGCTACCAACTTCGGCGCCGTGCAGAACGACGAGCTGGCGCAGAGGCTCACGCGGGACGGGGTCCCGGTCCTGGACGGGACCTGGCCGGCGCTCACTGCCATCCGCCACGGCCTCGCCTACCGCGACCTCCGCAGGCGGCCACCGACCGCAAGCCCGGCCGGCGTAGGCGCCAAGATTCGCCGCCGCTGGCGCGAACGCCTCGCGCGCACGCAGCCCTTCGACGATGTGGAAACACTGGCCCTCCTCACCGACTACGGCATCCCGGTCGCCCCGGCCCGGGCGGCGAGCGACGCCGAGGCGGCCGTCGAGGCCGCGCGCGATCTCGGCTACCCGGTCGCGGTGAAGACGGCGGCGCCGGGCATCCTGCACAAGTCGGACGTCGACGGCGTGAAACTTGGGCTCAAGGCCGCGCAAGAGGTGCGCGAGGCTTACGAGGATCTGGCCGCGCGGCTGGGCCCGAGGGTCCTCGTGGCGCGTATGGCCTCGCCGGGCGTGGAAATGGCGTTGGGCCTGGTGGTCGACCCGCAGTTCGGGCCGATGGTGATGGCCGCGGCGGGTGGGATGTTGGTCGAGGTGCTCCGCGACCGGCGCTTCGCGCTCGCCCCCGTGGATGGGGCGGCGGCGCGGCGCCTCGTCGACGGTCTTGCCGCCCGCCGGCTGCTTGACAGTGTCCGGGGTCGGCCGCCGGCCGACGTGGACGCCTTCGTCGAAGGCCTGGTGCGACTGTCCGTCCTCGCCGCCGAGCTGGGCGACCTTCTGGAGACGGTGGACGTCAATCCATTCATCGTCGGAACGCGAGGATGCATGGCCGTGGACGCGCTTGTCGTGCCAAAAGGGGTGCGGGCAGCCCAATCGGCGCCGCCGGGCGGCGGACGCGGCCGGGCCGGGCCCGGGACCGGCCCGGCCGTCCTCGGGTGAAGCGACCCAGGCCGCGCGCTTGCGCCAACCGAGAATGGGAAAGGAGCCCTCTCACATGTGGTCCACGGTGGAGTACGAAAGGGACGGCAGCATTGCCCACATCCGCTTCAACCGCCCGCAGGTGCTGAACGCCATCAACCCTGAGATGATGCGGGAGTTCGCTAACGCCCTCCGCCAAGCCGAGGAGGACGCGCGGGTGCACGTCATTGTGGTGAGCGGCAAGGGTCAGAGCTTCGGGGTGGGTTACGACCTCAAGCACGACTGGAGCGACATGCGCGGGGGAGCCAAGGGCCCCCTCGACTACCGCAACATGCTGCGCCGCTGCGTGGAGTTTGAACTCACCCCGTGGGACTGCGAGAAGCCTGTGATCGCCATGGTCCACGGCCACTGCCTGGCGGCGAGCTGTGAGATCGCGATGATGTGCTGCGTCACCTTCGCCGCCGAGAACAGCGTCTTCGGCGAGCCCGAAATCCGCTTCTCCGCCACCGCTCCCGCGGTCGTGATGCCTTGGATCGTGGGGCTCAAGAAGGCGCGCGAACTCCTGTACACTGGCGACACGATCGACGCTCGCACGGCTCATGCGATCGGCATGGTGAACCGGGTCGTCGCCGACGACAGGCTTGAGGGGGAGACGATGGTCTACGCGCGGCGTGTGGCGGCGATCGCGCCCGAGGCGCTGAAGGCGACCAAGGCGGCGATCAACCGCGCCGGGGAGCTCATGGGGTTCCGCGCGTCTCTCGCCTATGGCACCGAGGTGAACGCCCAGCTCTACGCCACCGAGACCGAGGTCGCCCGAACCTTCGCCGAGATCAAG
>JBHICW010000178.1:0-3773 GCA_046759785.1 Alphaproteobacteria bacterium | reverse complement strand
CGCCGCGACAGTAAGGTAATTGAGGTAGCGCATGCTATGTCCTCCCTGACTTGTTTCGCACAATCCGGACGCAAGGCGCGGCCGGATCACTCCTCAGCCTTTTGAGTGACATAACCGACGCCGCGCGTCAAATGCTTTGCGGCCGATTCCCGTGAGCGGCCGCAGCGCCTTCCTCCCGGTGACCCGCCTGATTGGTCCGGTGCCTGGCGCACCTCGCCCGGTGATGCCATGATGGAGGCCCTTGATTGAGATCCACCAAGAGCGCGCTTGTCGCAGTCATGAACATGAACGAAGACACCCTGGACATCTGAACATGAAGGAAGACACGCTGATCGTCACCGCGGGCCGCCGCCCGTTCGACCACCACGGCGTCGTGAACCCACCCGTGTACCGCGCTTCCACCGTCCTGTTTCCGACGGTGGCCGCACTCAGGCACGCCGACCGGCATCGTTTCGAGGTGGTGCGTTACGGCCGCTACGGCACCCCGACGACCTTCGCCCTCGAAGAGGCGGTCGCGGCACTCGAAGGAGGCCACCGCAGCGTCGCCACCGGCTCCGGCCTGGCGGCGATCGCGGTGGCGCTGACGACGTTCCTCAACGCCGGCGATCACCTCCTCATGGTCGACGCCGCTTACGGCCCCACGCGCAGGCTCTGCGACCGCATGCTGAAGCGGTTTGGGGTCGAGACCACCTACTACGACCCGCTGATCGGTGCCGGCATCACCGGCTTCATCCGGCCGAACACCAGGGTCGTGTTCCTCGAATCGCCGGGCTCGCTCACCTTCGAGGTGCAGGACGTCCCCGCCATCGCGGCCGCCGCGAGGGAGCGGGGCGTGGTCGTGGTCATGGACAACACCTGGGCGTCGCCGCTGTTCTTCAAGCCGTTCGAGCACGGAGTGGACGTCTCCATCCAGGCGGCGACGAAGTACATCGTCGGCCATTCCGACGCCATGCTCGGGCTCGTCACGACCACCGAGGAGGTCTACGAAGCGGTGCGCTGGGCGGCGGTGACGGTCGGCGCGGCCGCCGGCCCGGACGACTGCTACCTGGCGCAGCGGGGCTTGAGGACGATCTCGGTGCGCCTCACGCGGCACCAGGAGACGGGCCTCGCCCTTGCGCGCTGGCTCAAGGACCGGCCCGAGGTCGAGCGCGTGATGCACCCGGCGCTGCCCGACGATCCCGGCCACGCCCTGTGGAAGCGCGACTTCACCGGCGCCAGCGGCCTGTTCGGGGTGGTGCTCAAACCCTGCTCGGAGAACGCGGTCGCCGCCATGCTGGACGGCATGGAGCTGTTCGGCATGGGCTGGTCCTGGGGTGGTTACGAAAGCCTGATGGTGCCGGTGAACCCGGCCAAGTGGCGCACCGCGACGCGATGGACTGCGCGCGGCCCCACCTTGCGCATCCATGCCGGCCTTGAGGACTCGGACGACCTGATCGCCGACCTCGAGCGCGGCCTCGAGCGCCTCCGTCGCGCCTCGTGACCTGACCTCCCGCGCGCGGGCCATGGGCCGCATGGGCACAGGTCTCGGCACAGGGGAAACGGTCTGAAGGCGGAAGCTGGCGCGCCCTGAGGGATTCGAACCCCCGACCCACGGCTTAGAAGGCCGTCGCTCTATCCAGCTGAGCTAAGGGCGCGCGGTACGCCGACGCCAAGGAGCGGCCAAGAGTAGCACATCGCCCGCGCCGGCCCAACCGCCGCGCCGGGGACGGCCCTTACTCAGGACGGTCCCAGCGGAAGTTGCCGGCGTAGGACTTGGGTCTCAATTTCGGCGCGCGGGGTTCGTCCAGCCGGTACGCGAGGTCGTGCTTCCTGGCGAAGGCGATGGCCTCCTCCTTGGTTCGGAAGCGCAGGCGAACCTGTTCGTTGGTGTCGGCCGAGCTGGTCCAGCCCATCAAGGGATCGATGGTGCTCGCCGCCGACGGCTCGAACTCCAACACCCAGTGGCGGGTGTTGCCGAAACCCGACTGCATCGCCGTCTTCGCGGGGCGGTAGATTCGGGCCTCCATCGCCTTTCCCTCGGACCGGACTGCTGGACGCACCGCCTGGTGCGTGGGGCCGGGCCGTTTCTATCGCCGCGCCCGGCAAAACGCAAGACGACCTTGGCCCACCAAGGAAAGCCTTGCGTGCAAACGCGCCGGGACGGTAAAGGGTGGGAGTGGTCGACCCCGGGTACGACGGTTGTGCGCCAACGGCTCCTGTTCTCCTTACTGGTCCTCGCCCTCGCCGGCGGCGCTCACGCCACGAGCGACGACGACTACGCGGCCAAGCGGCGGCAGATGGTGCGCGAGATCGCCGCCGACGCCATTGAGACCAGCGGCTGGATCGGCAAGACAGCGTTCGACGAGCGTGTGATGGAAGCGATCGGCCGGGTGCCCCGACACGAGTTCGTGCCGCCGGAAATCCGGCGCTATGCCTACCTCAATCGGCCGCTTCCCATCGGTTACGGCCAGACCATCTCCCAGCCTTACATCGTCGCGCTCATGACCGACATGGTGACCGTCGACGAGGACGACGTCGTCCTCGAGATCGGCACCGGAGCCGGCTATCAGGCGTCGATTCTCGCCGAGCTCGTGACCGAGGTCTACACCGTCGAGATCATCGAGGAGCTGGCGCTGGAGGCGCGCGAGCGGCTCGACCGGCTCGGTTACGCGAACATCCGCACGCGGGTGGGCGACGGCTACTATGGGTGGAAGGAGCATGCGCCCTTCGACGCCATCGTGGTCACCGCGGCGCCCAATCACATTCCCCCGTCCTTGATCAACCAGCTCAAGCCGGGCGGGCGTATGGCCATTCCCGTGGGATCGCCCTTCGCGGACCAGTTCCTGATGCTGGTGGAGAAGGATGGGAACGGGCGCGTGCGGACCCGCCAGGTCCTTCCCGTCGTGTTCTCACCCTTCGCGGGCGGCGAGCGGATTTGACGCCGGACGTGATGCGGCCCCTTCCCCTACAAGCGGATCCTGGGCCCGAGGGCGAGCTCCCAACCGCGTGCCGGGGGCGAAAGCGGCAGGAGAAAGGCCGCACGTGACCAAGGTGGGCTTCATCGGTGTCGGGATCATGGGGCGGCCGATGGCGGCGCGCCTCATGGAGGGGAGGCACGAGCTGTTCCTGGTGCGCCACCGCTCGCCCCTGCCGGAGGAACTCATCAAGAAAGGCGCCCACGTCTGCCGGTCGGGCCGGGAGGTGGCGGAAAACGCCGAGGTCGTCTTCGCCATCGTCCCGCATACCCCGGACGTGGAGGAGGTCCTGTTCGCCCGGGACGGCGTTGCCGAGGGGCTTAAGCCGGGCAAGGTCTTCGTCGACATGAGCTCCACCGCGCCCGGCGCGACCCGCGTCTTCGCCCGCCGCGTGGGCACCTTAGGCGCCGACTACCTCGACGCCCCGGTCTCCGGCGGCGAGGTCGGCGCTAGGCAAGGGACGCTCACAATCATGGTCGGCGGCCCCGAGCCTGCGTTCGAACGCGTGAAGCCGCTGTTCGCCCTGATGGGCCAAAACATCACCCGGGTGGGTGACAACGGCCATGGCCAGATCGCAAAGGTCGCCAACCAGATCGTCGTGGCGCTCACGATCGAGGCCGTCGCCGAGGCGCTTCTGTTTGCCGCCAGGGCCGGGGCGGACGTGCGAAAGGTCCGCGCGGCGCTGATGGGCGGGTTCGCCTCGTCAAGGATCCTCGAGGTCCACGGCGCCCGCATGATCGAGCGGGACTTCGAGCCGGGCGGACGGCTCAACCTTCACCGGAAGGATCTGGACCATGCGCTTGCCGCCGCGCGGGAGCT
>JBHICW010000177.1:0-3796 GCA_046759785.1 Alphaproteobacteria bacterium | reverse complement strand
GTCCTGACCCGGGCGATGTACGCGGCACGCTCGGTGACGCTCATGACCCCGCGGGCGTCGAGAAGGTTGAACAGGTGGCTCGCCTTGATGCACTGGTCGTAGGCGGGGAGCGGCAGGCCGGCCTCCAGGAGCGCCTTGCACTCGGTTTCCGCGTCCGCAAAGTGACGCGACAACATGTCGGTGTCGGCACGCTCGAAGTTGTAGGCGGAAAACTCGCGCTCATTCTCCCGATACACGTCGCCGTAGGTCACGCCCTCGCCGTTCCAGTCAAGTTCGAAGACGTTGTCCACCCCCTGAACGTACATGGCGAGGCGCTCGAGGCCATAAGTGATCTCGCCCGCGACCGGGTCGCAGTCGATGCCGCCCACCTGCTGGAAGTAAGTGAACTGGGTGATCTCCATCCCGTCGCACCAGACCTCCCATCCCAGCCCCCAGGCGCCGAGCGTCGGGCTCTCCCAGTCGTCCTCGACGAATCGGATGTCATGGTTCTTGGCGTCGATGCCGAGCGCGGCGAGGCTCTCAAGGTAGATGTCCTGAATGTCGTCGGGCGACGGCTTCAGGATCACCTGGAACTGGTAGTGGTGCTGGAGCCGGTTGGGGTTATCGCCATAGCGCCCGTCGCTCGGCCGCCGCGACGGCTGCACGTAGGCCGCCTTCCACGGCTCCGGCCCCAGGCAACGAAGGGTGGTGGCGGGGTGGAAGGTGCCGGCGCCGACCTCGAGATCATAGGGCTGGAGCAGGACGCAGCCCCGGTCCGCCCAGAACGTCTGCAAGGCCAGGATCAGCCCTTGGAAGCTCGCCCTTGTGCCGGGCGCGGCGGCCATCTGTCTGCTACGTTGCACGCGGTCCGTTCGACCTCATAGGACCGATTTGCTGCGGTGCAACCCCACGGCCAGGGCGCTCGCGGGTCAAGGCGGCTACCCCGGGTAGGGGCAGTCCTCACGACCGCAGGCGCTGGCCCCGGTGGCCGAGACATAGGTGCCGCAGGCGGGGCACTTCACCATGTCGTCAGCCTGTCTCATCGGCGCGCCGGTCTCGCCCGTGCCGCGGCGCGCGGCGGTCCGCTCCTGTTTAAGCCGCGCCTTCCGCGCCCGATCGTGCCGACCGATCACCTTGAACCCATACCAGATGAGGACGATGGCGGCGATCGTGACAAGCAGCTTAGTGAGGCTGAACCCGAACATCGCTTCCTTTTAGAGAGGCGCGGTATGTGCGGTCAAGCGCCGGCCGGCGTCTACAGGCCATAGCGGCTCTACGGCGCGCGGGCCTCGAGCCCCCACAAGAGCGCGGGTGCCATGTCCGAGTCGGCGACGGCGATGACGGACTCGCTTGTGACCACCTACCTTGCAGGGCTGCATTATGGGGTTTCCCTTTCCGCCAGTTCCGTGACCCCTGCATAGTCGATCTTTCCTGTCCCCAGCACGGGGATTTGGCCCACCATCATAACTTTCTTAGGGACCATCAGTTCCGATCCTCCCATTTCCTGGACGTGGGCCAGCAAGGCATTGCGCTCGGCCCCACCGAACTCAGTCACCAGCACCAGTTGTTCGCCCTTGCGGCTGTCGGCAATGCTGACCACCGCGTGGTTGTGGTCCGGCCACAAGGCGGCAACATGCCCTTCCACCGCCGTCAGCGACACCATCTCCCCCGCAATCTTGGCGAAGCGCTTGGCCCGCCCCACGATGGTGACGTAGCCCTCCTCGTCCACCTCGACGATGTCACCGGTGTCGTACCAGCCATCGGCGAGCGGTTCAACTTCGCCCGGCCGCTCGGCGCCGAGATAGCCCAGCATGATGTTGGGGCCCGAAACCTCGAGCCTGCCCCCCCGCTCGATGCCCGGGACCTCGACGAGCTTGGAACGGATGCCCGGCAGCAGGCGGCCGACGGTGCCGGCCTTGTAATGCATGGGCGTGTTGGTGGCCAGAACAGGCGAGGTCTCGGTGGCACCGTAACCTTCGAAGACGCGCAAGCCGAACTTCTCGGACCAAGTGCGCCGGGTCTCTTCCTTGAGTTTCTCCGCCCCCGCGAAAACGTAACGAACGCTATAGAAGTCGTATGGATGGGCGCAGCGGGCATAGCCCGCGAGAAAGGTGTCGGTGCCGAACAGGATGGTGGCGTTGCTGAAGTATGCCAGCTCCGGCACGATGCGGTAGTGCAGCGGCGAAGGATACAGAAAGGTCCTGATGCCAGATAGGAGCGGCAGCAGCAGGCCCGCTGTCAGTCCAAAAGAATGAAACACGGGCAAGGCGTTGAATACGACATCCGAGGGGTTGAAGTCGATCCGGGCGCTCAGTTGATAGCGGTTGGCCTGGATGTTCTCGTGGCTGAGCACCACCCCTTTCGGCGTTCCCTCGGTGCCGGACGTAAAGAGCACCACCGCCGGATCGCGGGCCGTCACATTTGGGGCGATCCTGCGATGGACCAAGGCCGCCAGCCGACCCGCTGCCAAACCGAACAACTTGTCGAAAAGGTCGATGCTTGCCCGAATGTCTTCGAGGTAAACCACGTCCGCATGCCGGCCCATAGCCTCGACCGTCTCTTCGAACTTGGCGGCCTCAATGAAGCGGCGCGACGTCAACACGGTCCGGATGCGGGCGGTCTTGCATGCCGAGATCATGTTCTTGAGGCCTGTCGAGAAGTTGAGCATGGCCGGCACCCGGCCATAGGCCTGCAGCGCGAAGAAGATGACCACCGCGCTTACCGAGTTGGGTAACAGCACACCGACACATTCGCCCGGCCGGGCGTTTCGCGATAGCTTGCGGCCCAGGATCAAGCTGGCGGTGATGAGGCGGTTGTAGGTGACCGGCTTGCGCTCGATATCCTCAGCCACCAGACACTGGCCACCGTGCAGGGCTCGGGCGTCGGCCAGAGACTTAAACAGGCTGCGGCGGAGGTCGTCACCGGTCTCGAAGATCATGTCGCTCATGACGTCGTAGAGCCAGGCGCCAATAATCTGCCGCCGCCGCCGTCCCTTGACGTCCGTCGGCACATCGAACCGCCGCGGCTCCAGGATGGTCATGGTGATCTTCGGAAACCAGCGCAGACGCAGCTTGCCTTTGAGCCGGGTGAACGGCGTAAACTGGGCTCCCTCGATACGGATAGGCAGGATCGTCGCCCCCGCTAGGTCGGCGACCATGCCCGGCCCTTCGTAAATCTTCATCAGCGCCCCGGTGACCGTGGTTCGGCCTTCGGGAAAGATGACGCATTTCCGCCCCTCCTTCACCGCCCGCACCAGGGTCTTGGCCGCCATCGGATTTGTCGGATCGAGGGGAAGAAGGTCGAAAAGCAGGAAGGCCGGTTGCAGCCACCATCTGCGGGCATAAAAGGTGTTGACAGCGAAGACCGGCGTTTCAGGCAGGAACGCAGCGAGCAGCGCGCCATCCAGTGAGGAGGGGTGGTTGGCCACGATGACGGTGCGGTCCCCGGCCTTTTTGTAGTTCTCCCAGCCCGTCACCTCGACCCGGTAAGCCATCTGGAACAGCCAACGAGCCAACCCCTTGACCATCTCGTGGGGCAGCCGCTTGGAGATATAGTCCTGACACTTCAAGTAAAGACGCAGCATTGGTTGCCTCCTTACATTGGACTTGGCGGGCGTGGGCACCGCTAAGCCAGCGTCGCTCATAAACCGTTAACGGACATCGACACCTGTGAAATCGCTCGCAGCCGCCCCTTTTTCGACTGGGGGACGACGCCAAAGTCGCCATTCCATCCGCTGTGATTAACGATTAGATAACGTCGCATTCGACATTTCCAAGACGGACCCATGGGCAGCCAGCGTTCCCGCCTCATCCGGACC
>JBHICW010000176.1:0-3835 GCA_046759785.1 Alphaproteobacteria bacterium | reverse complement strand
AGGACGACGGCGAGAGCGAAGAAGTGGATCAGGTTGTCCATCTGAGCCTCCGCTTGTGCCTCGGGCTGCGGACCCCCCAGAGGAAAAGGGGACATTCTCAGAGGAAAAGGGGACATTCTACTTTTTCCATCTCCCTGTCCGTCCCCTTCGTCGCTGTCAACGTGAATCGGAAAAAGTAGAACGTCCCCTTTTCGTGTCCCCTTTTCGACAGTCCTCAGGCGGCCGCGGCCCTCAAGGGGCGATACAGGCCGTGGACGCTACCGGGAACGAGCACGCCTTCGGCGTCGAGGCTGAAACGAAACACGGTGATCTCCTCGCCTTCCCGCAAGAGCTGGACCTTCTCCAGGAGAAGGCGGCGCGCGGGATCGGCGGCGGCCTTCTTGACGCTGGCGATGACCATCACCGGGACGGGGTAGACGCCTTCAGTATTGCGGTAGAGGTGGAGGTTCACCGTGTACTCGCCCGCCGGAACGCCGCGGCTGTACGAGACCTCGTAGTTGAGTTCGGTCGGGTCGCCCAGTGAGCCCAAGTCGTCTCGCAAGAGGTTGAAGACCAGGCCGCCCTTGTTGGAGTAGCCCACCGGCGCATCGCCCGGCGCCTCGACCCAGAGGTCGACGTCGGTGGCGAATTGATCCGGCCAGCGGATCTCGATGATCACGTTGCCGGGCGGCGGCGTCGATTCGCCCGCCCGCGTCGGCGGGTTGAGGTGCGGCAACAGCAGGACGACGAGCGCGACGAAGCCGGCCAGCGCCAGCATGATGACGTCGCGGAAGACGGTGCCGCCGACCTCGTCCTCGAACAGATCGAGGGAACGCATGTCAAGAGCGTGCATAGCGCTCTCCCAGCTCGACCGTCGTGGTGAGCAGGTTGACCGTCCCCGTCGCCAGGATCTGGACGTTGGCCATGAGCCAGACGTTGAGCACCGCGCCGACGAGAGTCGTGTAGAGTGCGACCGACATGCCCTGGATCAGCGTCGACACCATCGGCGCGACGGCGTCGATGTCGGACGCCGACCGGGGATCGACGCCGGAGAGGGCGATGATGAAGCCGATCACGGTGCCGATCAGGCCGAGGAAGACGAGGGTGCCGGCGATGTGCCGGACCACGTTGACGCGGCTCACCAGCTTGAGGCGGAGCGTCGCCGCCGCGATCGAGCGGCTCTCCGCGTTCCGGTCGCGGACCGCCGCGACGTAGTGGGCGACGCCCGACGAGCAGGTCGGGTCGAACTCCCCGGCCTGATTGAGCCCGCAGTTGATTTGCCAGACCCTCCGGCCGGTGAGACCCAGTCCGAAGACGAACACGCCGAAGATGACGACGGAAAGCCGGGTCGAATCCGCAGCGAGCACCGCCTCGACCCAACCCTGAAGGTAGGCCGCCGCGAAGAGCGCCGCCGCCACCAGGTTGACCAGCCCGAAGCGCAGCGCCAGCAGATAGCGGTGCGAATGGTCCCAGGCCTCGCGCGCCGGAACAAAGGGTTTGGCGGTCGCCGGGCCGGGTCCTTGTTCGTTGCCCTGAACCTGAAACTGCTGATAAGCCACCATGGTGAGCCGTTTAACTCCTGAATGGTTTGGGTCCGTCTCATGCCTGAGAGCAGGTGGAGTTATCAGGGTAATTATCGGCCGCTATTAGCCCCACGATAAATTTCACGAAATTCGAAGCGACTTTTTTATTTCATGGGGTTCCCGCGAACGGTGCGGCAGTATTCGTCTCGGATTTGGTTTCCTATGGCCGCCCGGTTCTTGCGCGCCTCGGCCAGGCCGATGGCCCGATCCTTCCGCATCCAGTTCACACCGAAACCGACGTCGAACATTCCGGCCACCATAGTCTCGGCGCAGTTGTCCGTCTGCCAGGACTGGGCGGCGGCTCAGAGGGCGCGTCGCCGGCGCGCTCGCCTCCGCGCGCCGCGCGACCGACGGGAAATGTCGCGATCGAGTGGGTCATGTGCGTTCGCCTGCTTTACAGGCTTCTCCCGCCTACAAAGATGGGGGGAATGATTTACCGATCACTTAAAATCACTTCACGAATGCGTTAGAGCCGCTGAGCACCCCGTTACCGGGACGGAGTTGTCCTCGGAGGCCGAGGCCGAAGCTCACCCGCGGGCGAGCCGCTCCGGGCCGGGTGTTGCTGCCCCCGGGGACGGTGGCTAAGCTGCGGGCGCAGCGGAGAATCTTCGGAGAGGACGCATGAGCGGGAGCGCGAGCGACAAACGGAGGGTCGCCTTCTTGGGCTTGGGCGTGATGGGCGCCCCCATGGCCGGACACCTCGCCGCCGCCGGCCACGAGGTGACCGTCTACAACCGCACTCGAGCCAAGGCCCGGGCCTGGGCGGCGCGGCACCGGGGCAGGGCGGCAGACAGCCCGGCCCGCGCCGCCGAGGGGGCGGAGGTCGTCTTCGCCTGTGTCGGCGACGACGACGACTTGCGCGACGTCGTGCTTGGGCCGGAGGGCGCCTTCGCGGGGATGAAGAAAGGGGCGATCTTCGTCGACCACACAACGGCCTCGGCCGAGGTCGCGCGAGAGCTCGCGGCCGTCGCGCAGAGGCAGGGCCTGGGCTTCCTCGACGCCCCCGTCTCGGGCGGCCAGTCGGGAGCCGAGAATGGCACCCTCACCGTCATGGTGGGCGGCGAGGCGTCCGCCTTTGAGCGGGCGCGTCCCGTCATCGCCTGCTACGCCGGCGCCGTGAGCCTGATGGGACCCGTGGGCGCGGGCCAGCTCACCAAGATGGTCAACCAGATCTGCGTCGCAGGTCTTCTCGAGGGCCTCGCCGAGGGCCTCAACTTCGCCGTCCGCACGGGCCTGGACCCGAAGCGGGTGGTCGAGGTGATCTCCAAGGGCGCCGCCCAGTCCTGGCAGATGGACAACCGCGCCGCGACGATGGTGGCCGGCGAGTTCGACTTCGGCTTCGCCGTCGAGTGGATGCGCAAGGACTTGGCCATCTGCCTCAAGGAGGCACGCCGCACCGGGGCCCGCCTTCCCGTCACCGCCCTCGTCGACCAGTTCTATGCCCAGCTCCAGGCCTTGGGCGGTGGGCGCTGGGATACCTCGAGCCTCATCCACCTGCTCGCGAATCCGTGAGCGGGAGGACGCCCGCCTCCGAGACCCCGGAGCGAGGCCTGCACCGTCCGCCGCGCCCGGGCCGGGGACCAATTCCTGCAAGGGTGTTGTGTCGGCGCCAGACATCGGCCATCATGACCCCCTTGGAGAGTTCCATACGCGAGCTCTCGTTAATGGGAGGCACATGATGAAGGATTTAATTCATGCGGAACGGTGGCTGAGATCGTTCCGACCCACGATCATCACCACCCTGCGCACCGGCGCCTTGGCGGTCGCCGCACTGACCCTGGCGACGGGGTCCGCGCCGGCGCAGACCTACACCATGACCATCGCCCATATGTATCCCGACGACCTCGCCACCAACGAGGAGGCGCCGTCGCTGGAACGCTTCAAGCAGTTGGTGGAGAGCGCCACCAATGGTGACATCGAGGTCAACGCCTTCGGCGGTGGCGCTCTGGGGAGCGAGGTCGAAACCGGAAAGCAGGCGCAGATCGGCAAGACCATCCAGTCGACCTTCATGTCGTCCGGCGCGGCGTCGTCATTCTACAAGAAATACCAGATCGTCGTCACCCCGTTCCTGTTCCCGAACTACAAGACGGCCTGGGCCTTCTTCGATTCGCCATGGTTCGCCAACTTCATGCGCGGCATGGTCGAGGAGAGCGGGCTGCGTTACCTGGGAACCTTCGATGACGGCGGCGGCTTCGTCGCCTTCACCAACAACAAGCGCCTGATCAAGACGGTCGACGACATCAAGGGCCTGAGAATCCGCGTCGAGGAGAACC
>JBHICW010000175.1:0-3855 GCA_046759785.1 Alphaproteobacteria bacterium | reverse complement strand
TCGGGCTCAGGCCCCCACGCTAGCGTCGGCTCTCCCCAGGACCTCGAGCTTTACCCGCTTGGACACGCGCGAGATTGCCCACTTGATCTTCGTCTCCGCGCCGGTGAGCCCGCCGCTCACCACCACCTGTTCGCTGCGGCGGATTTTGCCCGGGCGGCCGAGATAAACGCTGCCCACGAGATTCATCACTCCCCCTGCGGCTCTCAAGCGCCAGCCGGCGCCGCTCGGGAGCCTGAGGAGAGCGGTGCTGCCGTCGCCCAAGAGCGAGGCGTGCACCTCAGGGTGGAGGTGGAAGCGGACGGCGAACCGCTCGCCCCCCGGGCCTGAGAGGGTGTCCTCGCCGCGAAGGTTTTCCCCGTCGGCCGAGAGGAACAGCCGCCGGCGATGCGTCAGCTTGAACGGCGCCTGGTAGCCGTCGTGGTTCGTATCGAGCCAGGTATCGCCGCCGTCCTCGTGCCTCTCCGAGGTCACTCGGACCGGAGAGCGCCCGCCGACGCCTTCGTCCACGACCGCCAGCGAGTTGGTGTCGTCGACGGTGACCGTGGAGTGGGCCGCCGTGGTCCGCGGGGCCCGCCGCCAGTCGGGATCCTCTCCGCCGTAGGCGCCGCAGTTCACGATCAGCCGTTCCTTGCCCACGCTCATCTCGAAGCTCAGCGTCCCAGGGTGGGTGTGATGGCCGAACCGGGGCGGCGGCGGCGGACCGGCATCCACGATCACGAGGGTTCGCCCTGCGGCAAGGCGCTCGAAGCCGCTATGGGGGGCCCGCGCTGGCGGTCGCCCTGTGGCCTGAGCGAGGGCGAGGGACACGTCGATCAGCGCCGCGCTTTCCTCATTCGTGTCGTTGAACAGGGCGAGCCCTCCATCCCCGTGGCGGAAGAAGCGCACCATCGGGGCCATCCGGATGATCGCGCCGTTGAGCGCCTCCGCCATCGGTTTGCGGGCCGCAAGCAGCGCCGACCTAAGCTCGACGAGGTCCCGAAACACCCGGAGGTGAGCGGAGGGGCTGCGCTCGACATGACCGCCGTCGGTGAGAACCTGGCGGTTGAGCTCCTGGTCGAGAAGTTTCAGCGCCGGTCGCAGCCGGCGCTCGCAGCCCGGCAGGCAGAGGACGGCGAAGAGGTAGCCCTTGACGGCGGCGATCCGGGCCGCGCCATCGGGGCTCGAGGCCGCTACGCGCGCGAGGTGCCGCGCCTGCTCGGCGAGGCTTGCGAGGAAGCGGCGCTCGAACAGAATGTCGGCGCCGGTGAGCACGAACGCACTTTGGTTGAGCCAGGCGACCAGCCGCCGTCCGAGGACGTCGGGCCGCCACGCCAGCGGATGCCAGCGGCCGCAGCGGCTGATCCAGTCGGCGATCCAGACTCGCGCCGCTTGGCGCGCGTCCCCGGTGCCCGCCGCCTTCACGTCGCGCAGCCAGGCGAAGCCGTGAAGCTCCGTCAGCCAGGCCTCGACGGCGCCTGCTGGAAACCAGCTCGGACCGGGGCGGTGGACGAACGCCTGCCCGGCGAACCGGTACTCGCCTTTGAGGATCAGCCGGCCGCGCTCCGCGTCGCCCGGCCATGGGTCCGTGGGGTTGACGAGCAGGCGCTCGGGCAGGCGACCGACGAGGGTGAGGCGGTAAAGGGGGAGGCCGAAGGCGAGCCGGTGGGCCACGTCCCAGCGGGAGCGGGAACGACGGCGGCGGACCCCAAGAACCAGGCGCGCCGCTCCCGCCCCCTGCATCGAGCCTCCGACCGTTAAGCCCTGAGCCGGCCGATGTTGCCGGCGTAGCGGGCCACGCCGCCCTCGAAAGCGGCGGTGCCTGCGACCAGCACGTCGGCTCCGGCCTCGACGACCATCCTGGCGTTGTCGGGCGTAATCCCGCCGTCGACCTCGAGGTCGATGGCGCGGCCGCTCGCGTCGATCTTCTTGCGCAGGACCCGGATCTTGTCGAGGACGGCCGGAATGAACGCCTGGCCCCCAAAGCCCGGGTTCACGCTCATGACCAGGACGAGGTCGATGCCGTCGAGCACATAGTCGACCGCCTCGGGCGGCGTGCCCGGGTTGAGGGACACCCCGGCCTTGACGCCCTTGGACTTGATGAGCTGCACCGTGCGGTGGAGGTGGGGCCCGGCCTCGGGATGAACGGTGACGATGTCGGCCCCCGCCTCGGCGAACGGGTCCACATAGGAGTCGACCGGGGCGATCATGAGGTGGACGTCGAAGACCTTGTCGCTGTAGGGCCTTATCGCCTTCACTACCGCCGGCCCGAAGGTGATGTTCGGGACGAAATGGCCGTCCATCACGTCGATGTGGATGTAGTCGGCGCCCGCCTCGCTCATCGCCCGCATCTCCTCGCCGAGCCGGGCCGGGTCGGCCGCCAGGATCGAAGGGGCGACGCGGGTGGCCTGCTGCATGGCCGTTCTCGTACCAGCTTAGGTACTGCGCTGCAAGCGGGCCGCGTAGAAGCCGTCGAGGCCGCCTGCCTCGGGCCAGTGGCAGGGGAGCGTGTGGAGGTCCCCGTCGTCGGTGATGAAGTCCGCCTCGTCGTCGATCTCCTCCGGCCGGACCGGCACGCGGACGAGCTTGCGATCGCGCTCGAGAAGGGCGTGGATCCTGCCTGATCCCTCTTCCGCCTGGAGGGAGCACACGGTGTAGACGAGCACCCCGCCCGGCTCGAGCATGCCCGAGGCGGCCTTGAGGAGCCGATCCTGGAGTTTCGCCAGGCGGGGCACGTCCTCCGCGGTCTTGATCCAGGCGACGTCCGGGTGACGGCGGATCGCCCCGGTGGTGGTGCAGGGTGCGTCCAAGAGGACGAGGGACGCGGGCTCCGCCGGCCGCCATCGGGTCGCGTCGGCGGCGACCGTGCGGGCCTCGAGACGGAGGCGGGTCAGGTTGTCGGCGAGCCGCGCGAGCCTTGTCCGACTCCGGTCGACGGCCGTGACGCGGGCGCCCGCGGCGGCGAGCTGGGCCGTCTTTCCCCCGGGCGCGGCGCAGAGATCGAGGACGTCCTTTCCCGCCACCGGGCCGAGGAGTCTCACAGGCAGAGCCGCCGCTGCATCCTGGACCCACCACGCTCCGTCCTTGTAGCCCGGCAGCGCGGCGACCGCGCCTGTCTTGCCCCGGCGGAGCGATCCCGTCGGCAACACAGCCGCATCGAGCCGCGCCGCCCAGGTCACGGGGTCCTCCTTCACGGAGATGTCGAGGGGCGGCTCGGCAAGGTGCGCCGCGGCGATAGCGCGCGTACGCCCGGCCCCATACGTCCGGCACCAGGACTCCCAAAGCCAGCCGGGTGTGTTGAGGCGCGCCGCGTCTTGCCCGTCGCGCAGCCGCGGGCCTTCCCGGTCGAGCCGCCGGAGGACGGCGTTGACCAGCTTCTTGTACGGGCCCCAACCGGCCTCTTCGGCGAGGGCGACCGTGGTGTCCACGGCCGCATGCGCCGGCGTGCCCAGGAACAGGAGCTGGCACACGCCAAGCCGCAGAATGTGGCGGACCGGCTGGGCCCTCGCGGGCAGGGGGTGTTCGAGGCCGTGGTCGATCAGGGCGTCGATCTGGCCCAGGCGCCTGAGCGCGGTTGTCGTGATCGCCCGCGCGAACGCCCTGTCGCGCGCCTCCAGCGCCGGGAGCAAGGAGTGGGCGTCGAACGCCTCGTCCAGCAGGTGCCGACGGTCCAGGACCGCCCGCAAGAGGTCGAGCGCGGCTGCCCGCGCGTCAGCGGCGAGACGCGACATCTCTGCCTTTCAGAGAGCAGTCCCCGCGACCGTCGGGGCTGAAGCGTGCCGAGTGTGTCAGCCCCAGGGGCCGGCCACCCCCGCCATCTCACGCAGCCTGCGGATGCGGTTCGCCGTCGCCGGATGGGTGCTGAACAGGCTGTCGACG
>JBHICW010000174.1:0-3883 GCA_046759785.1 Alphaproteobacteria bacterium | reverse complement strand
GCCTTGGCGCCGCCGCCGATCACGAACCAACGGTCGCCGACGACCGCCGAGGTGAGCCCGTGCCGCGGCGTCGGGAGCTCGGAAAGCCGCCGCCAGCGATCGGCTCCAGGATCGTAGACCTCGTGCTCCCCGAAGGTACGGCCGGGCGAGAACGCCTCGCCGCCCGTCACGTGGATCAGGCCGCTGAGCGCCGCGGCGGTAAGCCCGCCCCGCGGGGTGGGCATGTCCGCCCGCCTTTCCCAGCGGTCCATCTCCGGGTCATAGGCTTCCACCGTCGATAGGTTCCCGCGCCCGCGCCAGCGCCCGCCAATCGCGTAGAGTTTCCCGTCGACAACCGCGGCCGCAAGGTGCTCGCGCGGCGTTGGCAGCGGTGCGTGGGAGGTCTCCCAGCGGTCGTCGACCGGGTCGTACGCCCACAGCGCCGCCCGCTCCGGTCCCACGCCTCCGACCACATAGAGCTTGCCGCCGACGCTCGCCAGCTGGTGGGCCGCCCTGGGGCCCGGCATGTCGGCGACGCGGGACCAGCGGTCGGTCTTAGGGTCATAGGCCCAAACCTCCTTCACGTCGGCGTTGAAGAAGAGGTTCTCATAGCCGCCGCTCACATAGATCCGGCCCCCCGCCGCCGCGACCCCGGCGTGGTGCAGCGGGACCGGGAGCGGGGCAAGCGAACGCCATGCGTCCCTCTCAGGGGCGTAGACCTCGAACGCCGCCGTCGTCCCCCACTGCCCGAGCCCGCCCGCGACGTAGATCCGCCCTTCCAAGACCGCAGCACCGATCTCTGAACGCGCCGTCGGCATGACGGCGGCCCGACTCCAACCTTCTCCGCCCGGCCATTCCGCCGTACCTTCTTGGGCAGTGCAGGCGGCCGCCAAGGCGAGCCCAAGGAGGAGAACGGCGCCCGCGACTGCCCTCAGGCCCGTCCGCCGGCATCTCTTGCTTCGCTCCCCTTCCCTGCCGTGGCCCGGCCGGGGCGGTGGCGGAGTGCGAGACGTGGGGGACGCGGACCACAGGTCCGTAGGGCCCCGACGACGCAGTGCAATCCGACTCACTGGAACGCTTCCGCTTCGAGGTAACGAGGGTTGTTCTCGCGCAGCTTCTGGAGCGTCGTCTCAAGGAGATGGGCCTTCGCTTGCTCCAACCGCGTCGGCTCCCCCTCCTCGAACGCCCCGCTTCTCAAGTCGGCGGCCAAGCGGCGCGATAGGCGCGTCACCGCGGCGGTGACTTCTTCGCGCCGTTTCAGTGGCACCGGTTTCTCGTCGTAAAGGGCGCATAGCCGCGCGAGTTCGTGGCGCAGGGGGGCCTCGCCGAAGGCGAGCTCGCGCCCCGCAATCGCCATGATGTTGGCGATGATCAGCACCGACAGCCGACGGTCGTCGGGGAAGACGGGCATGAGCTCCTCGAGAAGCGTGGTTCGGGCGATGTCCAAGAGCTCGCTCGCGGTGGGTCGGTCCTGCATCAGGTAGCATCCGTCAAAAGGAGGATTTCCAGTTCCATCTCGGCCGTTCGCCGGCCGATGGCGGCGAGTTCCAGCGAGGCCTCGATGCCGGACAGGTGCCGCTGGGCCTGCTGGAGCGCGATGACGGCCCAACGCATGTTAGCCATCGCCTCCCAGTAACGCACCACTTCCGGATCGATCGCGCGACCCGAGGCGCGCTCATAGCTCTCGTAGAACACCTGGCGCCGGGCAAGACCCCCGGCCGGCCGGTCGTCGGCCCGAAAGCGCCAGGACTTGGAGCAGAAGAAGCCGATGTCCTCCATGGGGTCACCCCAGCCGGAGAACTCCCAGTCGATGATACCCGTAAGCCCGCCCTTGCCCTTCGCCTTCGGGTCGACGAGGTAGTTGCCGGTGCGGAAGTCGCGGTGGCAGAGGGTCACCTCGCCCGCCGGCGGCGCCTCTTTCTCCAGCCACCTGAGCCCCCACTCCAGAACCGGGTGCGGGTCCGGGTGGCGGTCCAGCACGGCCCGGTAGGTGGCGACCGCGTAGAGCGCCGGCGTCGGCTCCGGGAGGTCGAGGAAGTCGAGGTCCGCCTGCCCCGGCCGAATCGTGTGAATCCGCGCAAGCTCCTCGCTCAGGCGCTCGGCGAGCGCCTCGCGGACCCCGTCGAACGCCGGATCGCGGACGATCTTTTGCCCCAGCGACACGCCCGGCACGCGCCGCATCACGAAGAACTCCTTGCCGATCACGCCGGCGTCCCGGCACAGCCATAGCGGCTCAGGGACGGTGACCCCCGCCTCGAACGCCACCTTGAGCAGGGTATACTCCGCGGATCGCGGCAGGCTGTCGGCCATGACCTGCGGCGGCGAGGTTCGCATGACGAGCCTCTGGCCGCCTGAGAACGCCCCGCCGTCGATCTCGACGTCGATGAGCCAGTTCTCCTGAAGCGCCCCGCCGCTCAAGCGATCGAGCGCCGTGATCCGGGCGGGCGCGCCCGCGCCGTCGGCGATGAACGCCTCCAGTCGGGACCTGAACTCCTTCTCCTTCAGCGGCAAGGGTAGGGCCTCCTTCTTTGCTTCGCCGCCAGCGGGCGACGGCCCCCAACGCCGCGCCGGCGGGACCTCTGCGTCATCCCCACGACCAGAACTCCGCCCCCTCCTTCATCAGCCAGCGCGCCACCACCATCTTGTGGACCTCCGACGCCCCGTCGACGAGCTTGGCCTGGCGGGCGTAGCGGTACATCCACTCGAGCGGCGTGTCCTTGGAATAGCCGCGCGCACCGCAGAGTTGGATGGCCGTGTCGACGGCCTTGTTGAGCGTCTCCGCCACCTGGATCTTCGCCATGGAGACTTCCTTGCGCGCGTAGTCCCCCTGGTCCAGCTTCCACGCCGCGTGCATGGTGAGCAGGCGACCGATCTGGATGTCCATCGCGGCCTCGCCCATCAGCCACTGCACGCCTTCGTGGTCGCTGAGCTTGATGCCGAAGCTCTCGCGCTCGACGACGTAGGCCGTGGCGATGTCGAGGGCCCGCTTGGCCAGCCCCAGCCACCGCATGCAGTGCGTGAGCCGAGCGGTGCCGAGGCGGATCTGCGTCACCTTGAGCCCGTCGCCCACGTCCAACAGCCTGTTGCCGTCCGGGATCTCCAGCCCCTCGAACCGGATTTCGCAGTGGCCTCCGTGCTCCTCCGGCCCCATCACCGGGATGCGCCGGACGAGCTCCCAGCCGGGCTGGTCGGCGTGGAAGAGGAACGCGGTGAGCCCCTTCTTGGGATGGTCGGAGGTGCGCGCGATGAGGATGAAGTGCTTCGCGCCCTCGGCCCCGGTGATGAACCATTTGCGGCCGTCGACGACCCACTTGTCACCTCGCCGCTCGGCCGTGGTCCGCATCTCGCTCGGGTCGGACCCGGCCCCGGGCATGGGCTCGGTCATGGCGAAGGCCGACCGCACCTTGCCGTCGATGATGGGCGCAAGCCACCTCTCCTTCTGCGCCTCCGTCCCGACCCTGTTCAAGAGGATCATGTTGCCGTCGTCGGGCGCGGCGGCGTTGAAGACGGGAGGCCCGAAGATCGAGTGATTGATCTCCTCGTAGCAGGCGGCCAGGCCGACGATGCTGAGCCCCTGCCCGCCCCGTTCCCTCGGCATCTGCAGCGCCCACAGCCCTTCGGCCTTGGCCTTGGCCCTGAGTTCCTCGAGCAGGTCCTCGGCCATAGTCTGGTGCGGGTTGTATGCCTCGCGCTCGGACTCGAGCGGCAGAATGTGGTCGGCGACGAACCGCCGGATCCGCTGCCGGTAGTCCTCCACCTCAGGGGAAAGCCTAAAGTCCATTCTCAGAGACCTCGTATAACGCTCTAGTTCGAAAAATTAATCTCCAATCATGTTTGCCATACGGGCCAGCCGGCGGGTCCGCCGCCGACCCGAATAGCAGACCCCGACCGCGGGGCGTCCATT
>JBHICW010000173.1:0-3884 GCA_046759785.1 Alphaproteobacteria bacterium | reverse complement strand
CCCCGGGCAGACGGTCCTTGAGCCCCGAGAGTCCCGCGGCGGTCGCCTGGCCGCGGGGCGCGCCTTGACCCCGGGCGGTCGGCATCGCATTTCAGAACCGACGGCCATGACGAGCGAGCGACAGGGCGTGCGGGCGCGGCCGACACCGGACGTTGTGGGGGTCGTCCGCCACTATCATCAGCGCACGAAGCACTATCCCGGCCGGTACGCTCCCGGGCCCGGGTACCTCGACTGGGCGAACCAGCCGGACCCGTTCCGCCGCTTCGCCGGGGCGCGGCTTCTCGAGCTGCCGCTTGCCGCGGTCGATGACACCCCGCCTTACAGGACGCTCCACCTTCCGGGCGCGACCCCACCGCGGCCGCTCTCCTTCGACAGCTTGGGCCTGTTCCTAGAGCTCGCCCTCGGGCTCACCGCCTGGAAGGCGTACACGGGGACGCGCTGGTCGCTCAGGAGCAACCCTTCGAGCGGCAACCTCCACCCCACCGAGGGGTACGTGCTGCTGCCGCCCGTGGCCGCCGTCTCGGATCTTGCCGGCGTTTACCACTACGCGCCCCGGGAACACGCCCTCGAAGAGCGGTGCGCGCTCACCGAAAGGGCGTGGTCGGCCCTATCGGCAGGTCTCCCGCGGGGCGGGTTCCTCCTCGGCCTCTCGTCCGTGCATTGGCGGGAGATCTGGAAGTATGGGGAGCGGGCGTACCGTTACTGCCAGCACGACGCCGGCCACGCGCTGGGTAGCGTGTGCTTCGCCGCCGCGGCGCTGGGCTGGCGGGTCAAGCACCTCGCCGCCGCCTCCGACGCCGACGTCGCGGCCCTCCTGGGGTTCGACCGCGAGGGCGACGTCCTGGAGGCGGAGCCCGAGTTCCCGGATCTCCTGGCGGCGGTCTTCCCCGAATCGGCCGCCGCGCCCGGCCCCGCGCTCGCGGAAGGCGCGGCTGAGGTCGTCGCCGCTAGCCGCTGGCAGGGCCAGGCCAACCGGCTGAGCCCCGAGCAGGTGGTCTGGCCTGCGATCACCGCGGTCGAAGGGGCCGCGGTGAAACCACGGACCTCGCTGCCGCCCACCCGGGCCGGCGAAGCGGGGACCAGCGCCCGGCCGGTCGGCGCGGCGCGGGGCGCTCCGGGGTCGTCGGCGGGCGCGCTCATCCGCCAGCGGCGGAGCGCCGTGGCCATGGACGGGCGGACGGGGCTCGCGCTCGAGGCCTTCGTCACCATGCTGGAGCGCACCATGCCGGACCCCAGGCGCGTTCCCTGGGACGCCTTCGAGCTGGCGCCCAGGATTCACCTTTGCCTCTTCGTCCACCGGGTCGCGGGGCTCACCCCCGGCCTCTACATGCTGGTCCGCGACGGGGACCGGCTGGACGCCCTTCGCCGGGCCTGCCACAAGGGCTTCGCCTGGGAGGGTGTGGAGGCAAGCGGCCTGCCGCTCTACCGCCTGGACCTTGGGGACTGCCGCAGCGCGGCGGCCTATGCGAGCTGCATCCAGGACATCGCCGGCGACAGCGCCTTCAGCCTCGGCATGATCGCCGACTTCGCGCGGACGCTCGAGGACGAGGGGCCGTGGGCCTACCGACGGCTGTTCTGGGAGGCGGGGCTCGTGGGGCAGGTCCTTTACCTGGAGGCCGAGGCCGCGGGTGTCATGGCGACGGGGATCGGTTGTTACTTCGACGACGTGGTCCACCGCATCCTCGACCTCGACCCCGGCACGGACGCCTGGCAAAGCCTTTACCACTTCACCGTGGGGGGCGCGGTGGAGGACACCCGGCTCACTACGCTCCCGGCGTACGGCCACCTCGAGCTCGCACGCACGCACATAAGGGGGAGGTGAACATGCCTCAAGAACGCAACCAGGCAAGGCACGTCTGGACGGGGGGCTGCCTGTGCGGCGCCGTCCGCTACGAGGTTCGGGGTCCCTTGCGGCCGGTGACGAACTGTCACTGCGGCCAATGCCGGCGCTTCCACGGCCATGTGGGCGCCTACACCGCGGCCAAGAGGGCAGACTTCACCCTGGCCGAAGAGAGCGGGCTCAAATGGTTCGAGTCGTCCAAAGAGGCGCGCCGCGGCTTCTGCGAGACATGCGGCTCCAGCCTGTTCTTTCGATCCGTCGACGACGGCGGCAAGATCTCCCTCGCCGCCGGGACGCTCGACGACGCCCGCGGCCTCGAAACGGTGGCGCACATCTTCGTCGCTCATAAGGGCGACTACTACGAGATCACCGACGACCTCGATCGTTTCCCCGAGTATGATTGAGGCCACACCACCGCCCGCCCTCGCGCCGAGTGCCGCCCATGCGCGCCCTTGGCCAGCGCCCGGACCAGGCTGCTCGGGTCGATGTAGACGTCGCTCGGGATGACGGCGGCACCGACGACGCCGTCGGTGGTGATGATCGGAAACAGGCCGTGCGCCTGCTGCACGGACGCAAGGTGGGGCTCGAGCCCGAAGCGCCTCACCGCCTCACCGCCTCGCCGCCCGCTTGATTTCGAGCCGACGGCCCTGTCCGCATTGTGGCGTTAGGCCCGCGGGAGAACCATCTCCTACCGCCAGGGCTCAGAGTCGGGGGCGCAAGAGTGTAGTGTGAAGGTCGGTCGACGCCGGGTTCCAGACCTCGTTGCGGATGGCACGAGTGTTCGATGTCGTCCTGAACACGCGCCTACAACGTACCTTAGCCCAGCACCTTGGATTCGACGAACGGTTCCTTAACCACAGTAGCCGGCGTCTCGACGCCGCGCACGTCGACGGCGACCTCCGTCCCCAGACCGGCGTGCTCGACGGGGATCATGGCGTAACCGATGTTTTGCCTCAGGCGCGGCGAGTAAGCGGCGGTGGTGACCTGACCAACGGGTTGGCCGTGCCTGTGCACCGGCCAGTAATCTTCGTTCCAGCCCTCTATTCGGTCACCGTGAATCTCCACCCCAACAAGCTTGCGCTTAATCCCTCCGGCGTTGATGCGCTTGAGCGCCTCCTTGCCGATGAAGTCGGCCTCCTGGTCCAGGTCGACAGTCCGCCCTAGCCCGACTTCGTACGGGTTGTGCTCCAAGCGCATGTCCTGACCGTAATTCCGGATGCCGGCCTCCAGGCGCCGGATGAGCGAGGGACCGGTGGGCCTAATGTTGAACGGTCTGCCAGCCTCCATCACTGTGTCCCATAACCTCACGCCGTCACGGGTGGCGTTCCTCAAGTAGATCTCGTAGCCGAACTCCCCGGTGTAGCCCGTACGTGTCACCACCATCTCCATGCCGTCCAGGGTGGCCTCGAAGTGATGGTAGTAAGCTAGATCGAGGATGCGGTCGCCAAACAGGGCTCGCATGACTTGCCGGGACTTCGATCCCTGCACTTGCATCGGTGCCACGTCCGGTTCACCCAGCTCCACCTTCCAGTTTGAGTCGTTGGCGAGACCCTTCGCCCACAGCAGCACATCGCTGTCGGACAGAGATAGCCAGAAGTGGTTCTCGTCCAGGCGTGTCAGCACCGGATCATTGATGATGCCGCCATTTTCATCCGTAATCATGACGTACATACATTGCCCGACCTTGCACCTGGTTAGGTCGCGCGGGGTGAGCATGTTGGTAAAGGCGAAGGCGTCAGGCCCCTTGATTTCCAGTTGCCGTTCCACGGCCACGTCCCAAATCACCACGTCGTTGGTCAGCGCCCAGTACTCCCCTTCGGTGTCACCGTACCAACTGGGCAAGTACATGTGGTTGTAAACGCTGTACGCTCTAGCGCCGTGCCGTTGGGTGGCCTCGAAGTAGGGGGATAGGCGGATGCGGGGATAGAAGAAAACGTTGGCGGGACGGTAATCTATGGCCATGGCAGTACTCCTCCCAGCTAGGAGTTGGTGTTTCGGCACACAATTTCGAGAGGGACGTTGTCGAGCGGCGGTCGGCCCGGGA
>JBHICW010000172.1:0-3903 GCA_046759785.1 Alphaproteobacteria bacterium | reverse complement strand
CGTAAACTTCGCGGGCCGTCGCTTCGCTCACCAGCCCATCCGCCGCGTCCCGGGCAACGCGCTCGGCCGGCCTCTCCGACGGCGGCCCGTAGCCCCCGCCGCCTCCGGTCTCGACGACGAGGAGGTCGCCCTTCTTGAGGACCAAGCTGTCCTTGGAGCGGACGGGGATCGTCTTGCCGTCGCGGATCACCTTGCAGCTCCCGCAGCGGCCCTCTTCGCCGCCCAAGAGACCTTCGGCAGGGATGCGGAACCGGTCGGCGTAGATGGCAAAGTTCACCCCATCCTCGAGGATTTCATACCTCCTGACGAGGCCGAGCCCGCCCCGGGTGCGGCCGTGGCCACAGGAGTTGGGCCTGAGCGCGAACCCGACCACGCGAAAGAAGTCGTACTCCATATCCATAACTTCGATCGGGGTGTTGCTGCAGTTCTCCAGCGGCCCGGACAGGGCGTCCGCGCCGTCGGCGCGGGCCGAGGCGCCATAGCCGCCGCCCGGAAGGTCGATGACCACCCGGTAGCCGTCCTTGCCTAAGAAGCTCAAGCAGTTCGCAAAGGTCGTGTCGTAGCCCGCGGCGATCACCCGATCGGGAACCGCTTTGGCCAACGCCTTCATCACCGCGTTGTAGGCCCGGTAGCAGGCCTCCATCCGCGCCCTGACCGGCGCCGGCGGCCGGGGGTTGAGGAGCGAGCCGTAAGGGGCATGCACCGTGACCGGCCGCTTGCAGCCGTCGTTGAACGGAATGTCGGGGCTGGTCAGCACCGACTTGAGACAGTTGAACGCCGCCGACACGGTGGAGGCAAAGGGCGCGTTGAGGTTGCGGGCCACCTGCCCGGAGGTGCCTGTGAAGTCCACGCTCGCACTCTCGCCGGCGACCGTGACCTTCGCCTTGACGCGAAGGGGCCGATCGTCGAGGCCGTCGTCGTCGACCGCGTCCTCGCCCTCGTACACCCCGTCGGGCACCTCGGCGAGGGCGGCGCGGAACCGCCGTTCGGAATAGGCTAAAAGACCCTGCATGGTGGCCTTGACGGTCTCCGCGTCGTACTTGCGACAGAGCTCACGGACCCGGGCCGCGCCGACGCTGTTGGCGGCGAACTGGGCGTTGAAGTCGCCGATCGTCTGCTCGGGGACGCGGATGTTCGCGGCGATAAGCCGTTCAAGCGGCCCACCATTCCAATCCCGGTCCAGGTTGTATTTCGAGGGCGGGATGATGAGACCCTCCTGGTACACGTCCGTCGCGCCGGCGTTGAGCCCCGGGCTGCCCCCGCCGAGATCCAGGTGGTGCGCGACGGAGGCGCTGAAACCCACGAGCCCGCCGTCGAAGAAGATCGGGGTGAAGATGAAAACGTCCGGCAGGTGCTGGCCGCCATGATATGGGTCGTTGGTGATATAGAAATCGCCCTCCTCGAGGGTTTCCACAGGAGATCGTTCGGCGCAGGGCCGGAAGGTGATGCCAAGGGATCCGAGCTGCATGGGGATGAGTTCGGCCTGGGCGACGAGGCAGCCTTCGGCGTCCAACAGCGCCGCGGAGGAATCCCGGGCCTCGCGGACGATCGTGGAGTAAGCGGAGCGGACGAGCTTCGCCCCCATTTCCCGGGCGATGGCGACGAGCGCCTGGCCGATTACGGCCTGGTCGACCGGGTCAACGTCGACCGTCACGGCGAGTCCTCGTTCATGCGGCCTCTATTGCAACCGGCTTTCGGAAAGCCAGGCCTCGCGGGCATTGTGGCAAATGCGCCTTGACGCCGGAACCCCCAATTTTGGGCGAGCGACACGCTCGAAACGTGCTTGGCAATCCGGCTGCCGGACCGAGACCGCGTCCGCAACCGGCCCCAGATTCCCCGTCATGGCCCGGCCCGGAGGATCAGGTTGTCGGACTCGTCCGCCTCGCCGCGCCAGCCTTTGGGCACGTAGATGGTCGAGGTCGCGTCCTCGACGAGCGCCGGACCCTCGAATGCCTCTCCCGGAGCGAGGCCAGCGCGCTCAAGGAGCGCGGCGGTGCTGAAGCCCCGGTCGAAGATGCGACAGCGGCTCCTGTCGCCGCGATCGGCCCCGCTCTGCCGCAAGGTGGGAACCTCGCCGAGGGGCGCCGCTACGCCGAGCCGGAAGGAGACGATCTCCGCGTTACGATCGGCCGCGACGCCGTGGAAATAGACCCGGTGGTGGGCCTCGGCGAAGCGCGCCTTGAGATCGGTGACCGTGAGACGGTCGAGGGCGTCCGTGTCCACCGGTACCGAGACCTCGTAGGCCTGCCCTACGAAGCGCATCTCAAGGGTGAACTCGAAGGACGTCGGCCCGTCGAGACCGAGCTCGTCGAAGCGCGTAAGTGCCCGCTCCCTTAACTCGGCGAACACCACCCGGACTTGAGCCGGCGCCTCCTCGTCGAGTGGCACGCGACGCGTCGTCGTGTCGTAGTGGAGGGAATCAGAGGCGATGAGCCCATAGGCCGAGATCACGCCCGCGTGGGGCGGTACGAGGATGGTTCTGATGCTCAGTTCCTCGGCCACGCGGGCGGCATGCAGCGGCCCGGCGCCGCCGAAGGGGACGAGAACATAGTCGCGGGGATCGCGTCCGCGCTCGGTCGAGACGAGCTGGATCGCGCGGACCAGGTTGGCCTCGGCCACCCTGACCGCGTTGTCGGCCATCTCCTCCACTTGCAGTCCGAACGCCTCGGCTGGACCGGCGAACGCCGCCCGCGCGGCACGCGTGTCGACCCGCATCCGCCCACCCAGGAAGGCCTCCGGGCGGATCGTGCCGCGAATGAGGTGGGCGTCGGTGATCGTCGGCGCCACACCGCCGCGGCCATAGCAGGCCGGGCCCGGGTCAGCCGCGCTGCTCTCAGGTCCCACCCTAAGCATGCCACCCTCGTCCCGCCAGACGATGCTTCCACCGCCCGCGCCCACGGTGACGATGTCGAGGACGGGGATCCGGATCGGCAGTCCGTCGACCTGGGTCTCGGCGGCAACGCTGGGCCGCCCCCCGGCGACGAGGCATACATCGGCGCTCGTTCCGCCCATGTCCAGGGTTATGAGGTCCAGGTGGCCGGCGAGACCCGCCTGGCGCAAGGCGCCCATGACTCCTGCCGCCGGGCCTGAGAACAGCGAGGTAATCGCGTTCCGGCGCATGCCCTCGATGGGCAGCCAGCCGCCGTTTGACTGCATGAGGCTGAACCGTCCCCGGAAGCCGCGCTCCTTGAGGCGGGCCTCAAAGCGGCCGAGATAGCCCTCGATCACTGGGCGGACGTACGCAGCGAGCGTCGTCGTCGAGGCCCTCTCGTACTCGCGGAACTCGCGCGTGAGCTCGCTCGAACAGGTCACGGGAAGGTCCGGGAATCGGCGCCGAATGAGCGCCGCCACCGCCTGTTCGTGGACCGGGTTGCGGTAGGCATTAAGGAGGCAGACGGCCACCGCCTCGTACCGCCCCGAGCGGAGGAACGGGACCAGGGTCTTTGCCGCCCCCGCCTCGTCCAGGGGCAGGGCCACCGAGCCGTCGGCGAGGATTCGCTCCGCCACCTCGACCGTGTTTCTCCGGCGCACCACCGGAACCGGCTTTCGGTAGGCAAGGTCATAGATTCGCGTGCGGTCGTGCCGCTGGAGCTCGAGGATGTCGCGGAACCCTTCGGTGACGACGAGGGCGAGCCTTGCCCCCTTGCGTTCGAGCACCGCATTGGTGGCGACGGTCGAGCCGTGGACGAGATCCTCGACCCGGTCCAAGGGGACGTCCGCCGCCTCCAGCGCCGCGAAGGCGCCTTCGTCGGGCCGGGCCGGCACGCTCGGGACCTTCGTGATCCTGACCTCGTCGCGATCGACGGCGACCAGGTCCGTGAACGTGCCGCCGACCTCGACGCCTACCCGCATTCAGACCTTCTCCGCGTCGCCCCGAACGCTATCTCCGCCGAGCCCCGAGCG
>JBHICW010000171.1:0-3913 GCA_046759785.1 Alphaproteobacteria bacterium | reverse complement strand
CCCCTACTCCACGGCGATCACACTCGACGCCTCCTCGATCGTCGTGTCGCCCTGATTCACCCTGTCGATCGCGCACTCCGCGAGGCTCATCACGCCCTCGCGTTTGGCGATCTGCGCCACCTGGACCTCGGTGCCCCCCTCGGTGATCGCGCGGCGCATCTCTTTGCTCTTTACGGGCATGACCTCGTACACGGGGACCCGCCCCTGGAAGCCGGTGCCGTTGCACTGGCCGCACCCGTCGCCTCGGTAGAGGGCTTCCACCGAGGACCGCGTCGCTTCGTCCAGGTCCGAGTGCTCGAGAGCCTCCATGTCCACGTCCTTCTTGCAGCTATCACAGATCCGCCGGAGCAACCGCTGTGAGATCACGAGCTTGACCGCGGAGGCGACCAGGTAGGGCTCGATTCCCATGTCGACGAGCCGGACGACGGTACTCGGCGCATCGTTGGTATGGATCGTGGAGAGGACCAGGTGGCCGGTGAGGGCCGCCTTGACCGCGATCGCTGCGGTCTCGTAGTCGCGCATCTCTCCCACCAGGATGATGTCAGGGTCCTGGCGCAGGAAGGAGCGCAGTGCAGCATCAAAGGTCAGGCCCGCGAGCGGCTTTACGTTGACCTGGGTGATCCCCGGGAGCCGATACTCCACCGGATCCTCGGCCGTCACGATGTTCGTGACGTCGTCGTTGAGCTGGCTGAGGATCGTGTACAAGGTGGTGGTCTTGCCGGTACCGGTGGGACCCGTGACGAGGATCATTCCGAATGGGTTGGCGATGGATTCGCGCACCCACTCCAGGGCCTGACCCTCGAAGCCGAGTGCGTCGACGCTGTCTCGCAGCTCGGCGTTGCCGAGCACCCGGAGCACGATCTTCTCGCCGTAGATGTTTGGGAGCGAGGAGACGCGGAAGTCGATCGAGTCCTGCTCGGTGAGAGCCATCTTGATGCTTCCGTCCTGGGGCGCGCGACGCTCCGCGATGTCCATGCCGCCCATGATCTTGATCCGGCTGATCAGGTTGCTCTTGAGCTCCTTGGGGAGGTGCAGGACGTCGATCAACTTGCCGTCGATCCGGAAGCGGGTTCGAATGTCCTTCTCGAGGGCCTCGATGTGGATGTCCGACGCTCGCATCTTGAGCGCCTTGAGCAGGAGGCCGTTGACGAAACGCACGATCGGGGGATCCAGATCGTTCAGTTCCAGCTTCTTGAGCTGATCCCCGGCGTCCTCCGAGGCGTCGGCCTGCAACTCCTGAGCCGCGTGCTGGAGCTTCTCGTCGAGCTCGGCCACGGGCGGGCCCGGGATCTCCATCTTCGCGGCGCCGGTCCGGCCCGTCCCGCCGTACGCGCGTTGAGTGGCTTCGGCGATGGCCGTGGGACCGGCGAGGAGCAGCTTGATCGACAGACCGCTGGCTCTGGCGATTGCGCTGACGGCGCTTTCGTCGGTCGGGTCCGCCGTCGCCATCATGAGGAGGTCGCCTTCCTTGCGAAGGGGCAGACACAGGCTGCGCTTGACCAGGTCCTGGGGGACCAGCCCGGCCACGTCGGCGGCCGGCTCGAGGTCCGCCGCCGAGGCCTCGGGCAGGAAGAAGGTGTTGGCGGCTGCGGAGACGAGCGCCTCCTCCTTGACGAAGCCCTTCTCGACGAGCGTCGCTGCCAGCGAGCTTCCGGCGGCGGATCGGGCTTCCTGGAGCTGCTGGGCCGTCAGGAGCTTCGCCTGGACCAGCACCTGGCCCAGGTCGGGCGCCGCACTCTTGCTCTTGCTAGCCGATGTGTTGGTGAGGTCCATGGGCCACCCGCAGGGAACGCTCCCGGTATCGGCGCGCCGAGGGTTGAGCTTTCGCGCTTCGTGCGCGACCCGTCATGTGACGAAATCGCCTCAGATCGCCTTACGCTTGCGCTTGGGCGTGCCCGTGCGCGAAGGGGGACCCTTCGGGAAGAGCTTCTCGCGCCGCTCGATGCGCTTGATGGCGAGAATCCCCATGCGATCGCCGATGCGCTTGAGCGCCTCGGTCGCCCGCGGCCTCAGGAAGCGGTTGGACAGCGCCCTCACCAACAACGGCACGGCCTCCTCGCAGCGGGCCTCGCCCAGGGCCTCGCAGGCCTGTTGCCGAACCGTCACGTCGCCATAGGTGACGGCGTCGAGCAATCGCTGGGTCACATCGGCGTGCTTGGCTGCGAACGGTGCCAGGGCTTCGAATACGGCCAGCTGCACGTCCACCTCCGCGTCGTGCGAGGCCTTCACCAGCACCGGGACCGCGCGCGGATCCTTGATCACCACAAGCTTCTCGGCCGCGAAGAGCCGGACCGACGAAAACGGCTGGAGGAGGAGACCCATCAGAAGCTCGGTGTTCTTGAGCTTCTCGATCTCCTTCAAGTGTTCTTTGGCCCGCTTGGCCACCGCGCCCCGGCATTCCTTCGACGAGCGGATCAACGGGATCATGGCCCTCGAATCGCCCGCTTCCCACAGACCCATCGCGACCTGCTTGAGGACCTCCCTATCGTAGGTGTCCGCGAGGTCGTGGAGCGCATCGCACCGAACCTCGGGGGGGTAGTTCGTGATCGCCTCGACGGCGACGCGGCGCAGGCGGCGAAGCGTGGAACGCGCCAGCTTGGCCAGAGCCATCAGGCCTTTGGGATGCGCCCCCTCGCCCAGTACCCTGGCGATCTTGGCGAGGCTCTTCATGTACTTCGGATCGCTCTGGTCCGAGCAGCTTTGGCCGGCCTCGACGAACTCGAAGTAGCGCGGCATGAGCTCGTCGTTGATCACCCCGCGACTGGCGAGGTGGGTCAGGACCCGCTTGCGGATCTCGGGGTCCCGGTGGTCCACCGCCTCGATGAGCTTCTCGGTGCTCTCTGGAATGTCGCTGAGCAGGTCGACGGCGATCAGTCGCACCTCCTCGGCGTCCCAGAGGGCGCCCGAGAGAATCTCGATGGCGTCGGCTCCCTTCGTCCGAGCCAGACCCACGATGGCTTCCGCCTTGACGCTGGCCCTCGGATCGCGGCTCATCTTGACGAAGATCTCGCCCGCTTCGGGGCCGGTGGATCGAGCCAGGAGCCTGAGGGCCCGGATCACCGTCTCGGGCTTCGGGTCCTCGACGAGGGGGCTGAGCTCGGCGTAGCCGACCGACTCGCAGCTCTCGAGGCCCTCCCAGCACGCCTCGGCGAGACGGCCCTCCGCGGTCGGAAGCAGCCGCGACAGGAGCTGGGTTGCTTCCTCGTCGCCAATCTTTCCGATGCGCCGCGCCGCCGCGCTGCGCACGTTTTCGGGATACGCCTCGCCGATCATTTCGAAGAGACGGCGCGCGTCGAAGAAATCGAGGACGCCGTCCATCACCAGCTCGGGAACCCCTTCGAACCGCCCCGGGGCCCCGTCCGCACGCTGGACGATGATCGCCTTGGCGGCGCGGGCGACCTCCGCGTCCGGGTCCCGGCATGCGCGCAGCAGGTGGACGAGGCTCGGTCCGAACTCCTGGCGCGCGAGCCCGCGCAGCGCGGCGCGTCGAATGCCGACGCTCTGGTTGCTCAAGCTGGCGCCCAGAGCACGGGCCGCGCCGGGCTTGATCACCTCTTCGAGGTCGGCGAGCGTGAAGGAGACGACCGCGCTCTGCTTCGATCCGAGGAAGCGGCCCAGGGCATTCCAGGCGTCGTTCGAGTCGATGTCGATGAGAGCGGCGATGGTGGGCTTGCAGTTCTGCCCGGCCGCGTCGAGCTGATAGAGGGTGGATTCGAGGCGAGCGACGGCGTCGCCCTTTTCCCCTTGGTTACCCGGTCCGGAACCTGCGCTCACGCGGACCTCACGGCGGGCCTTCGCGCCGCACGACCGACGACCTCCCGCAAGGCCTGCATCGGCGCAACCCATTGGAAACTTTACGATTCTGAGGCTCCGGGCGGCGCCCCGCGCTCGCGGCGGCGCCCGCGCGCGGGGC
>JBHICW010000170.1:0-3914 GCA_046759785.1 Alphaproteobacteria bacterium | reverse complement strand
GCCTCTGTGTCTCGGCGCTTCTGTCGTGCTTTGCCGTCGCCACGTCCGCCACTCTCGCAGCCGAGCCGCTGGCCCTGAAGCGAGTTACGCTGTCGACCGGCGGGGTGGGGTATTTCGAGTATGAAGCGACGGTCGATGGGGATGTGGAGCTGTCGCTGCCGGTGCGGCTAGACCAGGTGGACGACGTGCTCAAAAGCATCGTCGTTCATGACGACCGCGGTGGCACGGGGAGGATCAGGCTTCCCGGCCGCGAGCCGCTGGGCCAGATTTTTCGGGAGTTCCCTTTCGGGCCGGACGCCTTCGACTCTCCCGTCGCGCTGCTGAACGCTCTCCAAGGGGCCGAGGTGCTGGTGCAGGGCGCGCGTCAGCTCCAGGGCCGGCTTCTCCGCGTCGTCCCGGAAGCGGTTCAGCTTCCCGATGGGCTCGGCACGACCACGCGCCACCGCGTCAGCCTGATGACCGACCAAGGCTTCCAGCAATTCATCCTCGAGGACGCCGAGTCGGTCCAGTTCGTCGATGCTGAGCTCAAGGCCCAGGTCGAGGCGGCGTTGGCTGGCATCGCAGTCCACCGAGCCCGCGACCGGCGCGTGCTAAAGGTCACCGCTAGTGGCCAGGGCCGCCGCACCCTGCGCGTCGGCTTTGTGGTCTCGGTGCCGCTGTGGAAGGCCTCCTATCGCCTGACGCTGCCGCCTGACGCCGGTGCTGCCGCCGAACCTCGGGCACTCCTGCAGGGTTGGGCTGTGGTCGAGAACGTGAGCGGTCAGGACTGGGAGAATATCGAGCTGACCCTCGTATCTGGCAACCCCGTCACTTTCCGCCAGGCTCTTTACACGGCGTACTTCGTCGATCGGCCCGAGGTGCCGGTCGAAGTCCTGGGCCGCATCTTGCCCAGGCCTGACGAAGGCGTGATCGCCGGCACCGGGGCCCGGGCCGACCTGCAGCGAGACCTCGAGGGCAAGGCGTTCCGGAAGGCGGCCGCCGGGCTGCTGGCCGAGGAGATGGTGGCGGCCCCAAGCGTGGAACTGTCCCTGCGCGAGGAGGCGCCCGACGTGGCCGACGCAGCCCTGGCCGCTCAGGCCGAGGAGGCCGCCACCCAGGTCGTCTTCCGCTTTTCCGAGCCGGTCAGCGTTAGGACCGGACATTCGCTGTTGGTGCCGATCATCGACCGTGAGATGCCGGCGGAGCGTCTGGCGCTGTACCAGCCGGAAACCCATTCGCGCCACCCGCTGTCGACGGTGCGCATCACCAATGACGGCGAGACCGGCCTGCCGCCAGGGGTGCTCACCCTGTACGAGCGCGCCGGACCAGGCGCCGCTTCCTATCTGGGCGACGCGCGGCTAAGCGTTGTGCCGGCTGGCGAGGAACGGCTCGTCAGTTTCGCCCTCGACCAGAAAATGCGGATCGACCGCGAGACTAAGAGCCAGCAGACGATCTCCAAGGGCAGAATCAACCGGGGTATCCTCGAGCTGACCTTGGTCGATGAGCAGAGCACGATCTATCGCCTTAAGGCCCCGCCCCGCGAGGACCGGCTGGTGCTCATCGCGCATCCGCGCCAGCCCGGCTGGACCCTGACCGCGCCCGCCGAAAAGGACACTGAACTCACCGCCGAGCATTATCGCGTTCGCCATCAACTCAGGCAGGGCGGCGAAGACCGGCTCGAAGTCACATTAGAGCGCCCGCGATTCCAGAAGATCGAGCTCATCGACGTCTCGACCGCGCAGCTGGCGCGGTATGCCAGGATGGGGGAACTCGACGAAGCGTTGCGTCAGGCCTTTGCCACAATGGGCGAGCTGCGGGCCGAGATCGACCGCCACGGGCGCCGGCTGCACGAGCTGGGCCGGAAGCGGGAGCAGATCTTCGAGGAGCAGAAGCGGATCCGTGAGAATCTGGTTCGGGTTCCCCAGAACAGCGATCTTTACCGTCGCTATCTCGGCAAGCTGGACGCCCAAGAGGACGAGTTGGAACGGCTCCTAAGCGCCATCGACAGGGCGCAGGAAGAGCTGAACCGGGCCGGGGAGGCGCTCTCCGACTACATCGGAGGGTTGCAACTTTAAGCGCCGACTTCCCCGATGCCTGTGCGGGCACTTGCAGGGGTCGGATTCATGGCCTCTCAAAGCGGCTAAAGGGGCAACGATTCGATCCTGCACGGGCGGCCCTTGTTGCTTTCTTGATGCATTCAAAATTATAGGGCAGGGTGTCGCGGAACGACGGATGGAAACGGAGCCTGTCGAGAATGACGGGGCAGCTTTCCGACGACTGGCACTTCGTGGCGACGGCGGACGAGCTCGACGAGGGCGACATCATTCAGGCCGACCTTGAGGGTCACGCCATCGCGGTCTACAACGTGGACGGCACCTTCTACGCCACCGACGACACCTGCACCCACGCCGAGGCCTCGCTCGCCGAGGGCTTCGTCGACGGCGACGTCGTCGAGTGTTACCTCCACCAAGCCCGCTTTCACATCCCGACCGGGAAGGTCGTGGGCCCGCCGGCGGAGGAGGACCTCAGCACCTATCCGGTGAAGGTCGTGGACGGCCGCATTTACGTCCGCGTCGGCGGCGCGGGCGAGAAGGGGATTGCCGCCGGCGGGACGTGACGCGCGGCCCTCGCCCGCCTCCTCGCCGCACCTCCGCCGCCAGGCACCGCGATGGCCGCCCGACCCACCTTCGTCGTGATCGGGGCCGGCCACGCCGGCGGTTGCGCTCTCAAGGCGCTCAGGGACGCCGGTTTCGACGGCCGTCTCGTCGCGGTGGGCGACGAGACCTACCCGCCCTACGAGCGGCCGCCGCTGTCGAAGGAGCTGCTCATCACCGACGACGATCCCGCGCGGACGTATCTCCACGGTTCGCACTACTACGAGGACCAGGAGGTCGAGCTCAGGCTCGGGGTCGAGGTCGAGCGTCTCGACGCCTCGGCGAGGCGGGTTGAGCTCGCGGGTGGCGGCGAGATCGATTACGACCGTGTGCTGATTACGACCGGCTCGCGGGTGCGCGAGCTCGATGTCCCGGGCGCGGAGCTGCCGGGCGTCACTTACCTCCGCACCATCGACGACGCGCTCGCGATTCGCGCCGGCTTGCACGAGCGCGTCCCCGTCGTCGTCGTCGGCGGCGGCTACATCGGCCTCGAGGTCGCGGCCGCCGCGCGCGGGCGGGGCTCCTCGGTCACCGTGCTCGAGGCGCTGGACGTCGTCATGAACCGGGTCGTCGCCCCCGAGGTCGGGCGCTTCTTCGCCGAGCTGCACGCCGACCATGGTGTCAGCGTCGTGACGGGCGTCACCGCGGCGCGCTTCGAGGGGAGGGACCGCGTCGAGCGCGTCGTCGCCGCCGACGGCCGCAACTATCCCGCCGGCCTCGTCGTCGTCGGGATCGGGATCGTGCCGAACGTCGAGCTCGCGGGCGACGCGGGGCTCAGGGTCGCGAGCGGGGTCGTCGTCGACGCATACGGACGGACCTCGAAGCCGGATGTCTTCGCCGCCGGCGACGTGACGAACCACTGGAACCCGGTCTTGCGGCGCCGGCTTAGGCTCGAATCGTGGCAGAACGCCCAGAACCAGGCGATCGCGGTGGCGAAGGCGATGGCGGGCGGAGGCGAGCCCTACGCCGAGGTGCCGTGGTTCTGGTCCAACCAGTACGACCTCAACCTACAGATGGTGGGAGTGCCCGACTCCTGGGACCGTCTCGTCTACCGCGGCGACGTCGGGGCGCGCCGGTTCACCGTCTTCTACCTCAAGGGTGCCGTCATCGTCGGGGCGAACACGGTCAACAACGCCCGCGACATCCGGCCGGCGCGGCGGTTGATCGCCGAGGCGAAGGCGGTGGAGGAGAAGGCGCTCGCCGACGAGGACGTCCCGCTCAAGAAGCTCCTCAAGGCCTGAGCCCGCAAGGAGGGCCCTTGCCCCCAGCTCCGGTCGGGCC
>JBHICW010000169.1:0-3992 GCA_046759785.1 Alphaproteobacteria bacterium | reverse complement strand
GCGCGGCGGATCACGCGATTCTCGACGATGTAGCCGAGCGGCTCGTCGCCCACCTCGCGGTGGTCGTAATGGAGGAAGAAGGGCGAGTCGGCATCGCTCACCCGGATTTCCAGGATGGGCTCGGCCGCGCGCGCCATGCCCGCCCACAGGTCAACCGCCTTGAGCGCCCGCCGCGAGGCATAGGCGATGGCCGAGACGCGCCCGTCAAAGGCCGCGTGGGTGACGGTCTCCGGGTCCTCGCCATCGACGACGACGACCTCGACGCCGGCGTCGGCGAGGGCGCAGGCGAGCGTGAGCCCCACCATGCCCCCGCCGACGACCAGCACCTCCGCTGCGGTGCCGGCGGCGACAGACGCCATGCGGTTAGCATCCGCCCCGCCCGCGGCGTTGTCCAGGCCCGGGCCTCAGGCTAAGCTCGCTCGCCTTCCTGGCCCCTCAGCGACGTGTCCCCATGAGCGAGACCTGGCACCGGATGACCGCCCTCGACCTCGGCGCCGCCATCGAGGCGGGGCGGATCGACCCGGTCACGCTCACCGAGCGCTTCCTCGATCGGGTCGAAGCGCTCGACAGGGAGAGGACGATTTATCTGAGAACCACCCCCGAGCGGGCACGGGCAGAGGCCAGCGCGGCCCGCGACAGGGCCCGGGCCGGGCTGCGCCGGGGACCGCTCGACGGAGTCCCCATCTCGTGGAAGGACCTGTTCGACACCGCTCGAATCCCGACGACGGCGGCGGCCCCTCTCCTAAGCAACCGCGTCCCTCAAACCGACGCCACCGTCGTCGCGCGCGCGACCCGCGCGGGACTGGTGTGCCTGGGCAAGACCAACCTCACCGAATTCGCGTTCTCGGGCCTCGGCATCAACCCGGCTCATGGGACGCCGCCGAACCCGTTCGATGGCGACGTCGACCGCGTGCCCGGCGGTTCCTCGTCGGGCGCCGCGGTCTCGGTCGCACGCGGCCTGGCCGCCGCCGGGGTCGGCAGCGACACCGGCGGCTCGGTCCGCGTCCCCGCAGCCTGGAACGGCTTGGTCGGCCTCAAGACGACCGCGGGCAGCCTTCCCATGGACGGCGTCATTCCCCTCGCGCCCTCGCTCGACACCATCGGGACCCTGACTCGCGACGTGGCCGACGCCAACGCGCTGTTCGCGGTGCTCGCGGCGAGAAGGCCGGCGGACCTCGCCGGCGCCTCGCTCAAGGGGCTGCGTCTCTCGGTCGCCCGGACGCTGGTGTGGGACGAGGCCGAGGAGGGCGTCGAGAGCGCCGTCAGGACCGCGATCGAGCGCCTGGCCGCCGCCGGCGCTAAGGTGGTGTGGGAGGACGTGCCCGTGTTCGAGGAGCTCACCCAGGTGTTGGAAAAGCTGGGAAACCCCCTCAACATCGAAGCCTTCGCCACGTGGCGGACGACCATCGAGGCGCATTCCGACCGCATCTACCACAACGTCCTAAGCCGCTTCATGAATGGTGCGAACGCCGGGGCCGCCGAATTCGAGGAGGTGCGACGCGAGGTCGCGCGCCTTAAGCGCGCCTTTCGCACCCAGCTCATGAGGTGCGCCGCGCTTCTCGCCCCCACCGTCCGCATCGCTCCCCCTCCGATCGCGGACCTCACAGCCGACGACGGCGCCTACCATCGCGCCAACCTGATGTCGGTGCACAATACGAGGCTCATTAACCTCCTCGAAGGCTGCGCCCTCACGCTCCCCTGCGGCGAGGACGGGCGCGGGCTCCCCGTCGGGCTGATGCTGGTGGCACCAGGAGGCGCGGAAGGCGCGCTCTTGCGTCTCGCGCGCGCCGTCGAGGCGGCGCTCGCCGACGTCGCCGGGACGAGCCCTGCCTGATAACAAGGCCGGCCCGACCAGGTCCGGCACGGCCAGGAGGTCTCATCCGGGCCCGGCGCGGGGAAGGGCCGCGAACTTAATCCAGAAATGGAGAACAGAGGCCTAATCGCGCGCCGTTCAATAGTATTTTTGCGCCGCATGTCCGGCCGTGCTAGGCTTGGCGGGAGGGACAGGCCGGCGATACGTTTCCATGATCTAAATACCGGCTCGACCAGTCGGGCGATGAACCGTTCCAGCGGCTCGCCGCGGTCCTCTGAGGAGGAACGACCATGACCGGATTTTCCCGCAGCGCCCGAAAGACGCCGCTCCTTCCAACCGGCACGGGCGCGTTCGTTCGCCGGCGACTGAGCGAGCTTCTAGGCCTGGGGCTTGCCGCGGCGGCCCTGTGGCTGGCGCTCGCGCTGGTGACGTTCGACCCCGCCGACCCGTCCCTCAACTCGGCGACATCCCGGCCGGCCACGAACCTTGCCGGCCCGGCCGGCGCCTACGCGGCCGACCTCGTCCTGCAGACGGTCGGCGTGGCCGCCGCCGTTGTGGTCCTGATTCCTCTCGCGTGGGCGTGGCACTTCATGACGACGCACGTGCTCAGGCGCCCGTGGTTCAAGGCGGCGATGGTGCCGCTGGCGGTGCTGGCCACGGCGGCCCTCGCGGCACTGGTGCCGCCACCGTCGGGCTGGCCGGCGAGCGCGCGGCTCGGAGGTGCGTTGGGAAGCGTGCTCGCGGAAGGGCTCCTCTCGGCCGCTCGGCTGGCCGGCCTGGGCGTGGCGGTCTTGGGGCTCGTTTGCTCGGCCTTGGCGCTCATCTTCCTCGCCAGTGCGCTGGGGCTAAGCCGCCGCCAGTGGCGGGGGATTGGCAACAGCATCGCCTGGCCGGGCCGCCAAGGCTTGAGAGCTGCGGCCGTTTTGCTGCGCAGCCGGGCTCGGGACGCCGACACGCCGGGGCCCAAACGGATCGAGCCCCGCCTCGGCTTCGATGCAGGGCCCCGGAGTACGCCGGAGGCCGACGCCGAGCGGCAGGCTGGGCAAGCCGTGGTCGAGCCCCGAATCGGAGGACTGCCGCCCGGACGGCGCGCCACTCAGCCCAGGCAAGCCACCCTGGACCTGGAGCCCACCGAGGAGTACCAGCTCCCGCCGCTGGCCCTGCTCGTCCCGGTGCCCGAGGCGGACGAAAGCGGCCGGATCGACGAGGAGGCGCTGGCGAAGAACGCCCAGCTCCTCGAGTCGGTCTTCGAGGACTTCGGCGTGCTCGGTCAGATCGTGCGCGTCCGGCCAGGGCCGGTCGTCACCCTGTACGAGCTCGAACCTGCTCCCGGCATCAAGTCCTCGCGGGTCATCGGCCTCGCCGACGACATCGCCCGCTCCATGAGCGCCGTCTCCGTGAGGGTGGCGGCCATCCCCGGGCGCAACGTGATCGGGATCGAGCTTCCCAACGCCCGCCGCGAGACCGTTTATCTGCGCGAGCTGTTCGCGTCCGAGGCCTACGAGAGCACGGCGGCCGAGCTGACGCTCGCCGTCGGCAAGGACATCGGCGGCGCGCCGGTGAGCGTGGATCTCGCGCGGATGCCCCACCTCCTGGTCGCGGGGACGACCGGGTCCGGCAAGTCGGTGGCGATCAACTCGATGATTCTCTCGCTCCTCTACCGCCTGCCGCCGGACAAGTGCAGGCTCATCATGATCGACCCCAAGATGCTGGAGCTGTCGGTCTACGACGGCATTCCCCATCTCCTCGTGCCGGTGGTGACCGAGCCGGCGAAGGCCGTGGTGGCGCTCAAGTGGACCGTCCGCGAGATGGAGAACCGCTACCATGCCATGTCGAAGCTGGGGGTGCGGAACATCGCCGGCTACAACAAGCGGATCGCCGAGGCCCGCGCGAAGGGAGAGAGGCTCGTCCGTATGGTGCAGACCGGCTTCGACCCGGACACCGGCGAGCCCGTTTTCGAGGAGGAGGTCCTCCCCGGCGATCCGATGCCCTTCATCGTCGTCATCGTGGACGAGATGGCAGACCTCATGCTCCTCGCGAGCAAGGAGATCGAGGCCGTCATCCAGCGGCTGGCGCAGATGGCCCGGGCGGCGGGGATCCACCTCATCATGGCCACGCAGCGGCCCTCCGTCGACGTCATCACGGGCACGATCAAGGCCAATTTCCCGACCCGGATCAG
>JBHICW010000168.1:0-4057 GCA_046759785.1 Alphaproteobacteria bacterium | reverse complement strand
CGGGAGCGGGACCGGGGGACCGGCGGAGGAGGGCTTTTATCCTTCCTAAGCCCCCGGCCGGATCGAGTACGCCTTCCGCAAGCTCGGCTTCGCCCACAACCCGATCGTCCCGCACACGGTCGTGCGCGCCTCGCGCACGTGCGAGTCCTGCCACGGCAATGCCCGCGCGCTGGGCCTCGGCGCCTTCACGAGCCGGGAGCACCCGAAGCTCGAAGAGTTTTGAAACTCGATGCTCTGGCTCCGTGCCAGTTCGAGCCGTCGGCTGCCAATTTGGCATCTCCAACGCCCCGCTCGACCGCACGTAGTCCTCACCTGTAGGTCTTGGCACGAATCCTGAATCTGTGAGGGCCGCCGGGCTCCAATATGGAACTCTACCAGGGCTTCCGGTCGGTTCGACTCGTCCTCCTCGTCGTCCTCGGCGGCATCTTTCTCTCGCTCGCCGCGGGCAAGCCGCTCTCCCGCCGGCTGCGGCTTCTCGTCCTGGGCGTGCTCGTGGCCGCGGTGCTCAGCTACCCGAACTTCGGGGTCTTTCACGCGAACCACTACGACCACATCCACTACTGGGACGCCTTTCACTACTTCATGGGGGCCAAGTACCTCCCGGAGCTCGGTTACTCCGGGCTCTACGAGGCCACGTTCGTCGCCGGGCGCGACCTCGGCGCCTTCGATTACGTCACCCACGTGCGCGACCTGATGGGTTACGGGCTGCGAGGCGTGGACACCATCGATGCCAAGCGGGTCCGCGCCCGGTTTTCGAGCGATCGCTGGCTCGCCTTCCAGCGCGACCTCAACTTCTTCGGCCCGCACATCCGCGAGTGGCGAGGGCTCTTTGTCGATCAGGGCTACAACGACCCGCCATCCCGAGCGGTGCTGCTGCACCTGCTCGTCCGGTGGCTCCCGGCGAACGCGTTCACCCTCACGCTGCTGACCTCGCTCGACTACCTCGCGATCATCATCGCCTTCGCCTTCGTGCGGCGGGCCTTCGGGGAGATGCCCACGGCGCTCACGCTCGCCTTCTTCGCCCTGAGCTTCTTCGCGCGGTTCGACTTCATCGGCGGCTCCGTGCTCCGCTGGGACTGGATCGCCGCGCTCCTGGGCGGCGTCGCGGCGTTCGCACGCGGGGCGGGAACCACCGCCGGCCTTCTGCTCGGCTACGCGGCGGTCGCCCGGATCTTTCCGCTCCTGTTCGTGATCCCGCTCGGGATCAAGTGGGTCCAGAGCCGAGTTGCCCGGACGCGCGACGACACCCTCGAGCGCTGCCTTCGTGCCGCCCTCGGCCTCGTGCTCGTCGTCGCGGTGAGTGTCGCCCTCTGGGGCGCGCGGAGCCCGCACGTTCCCGAGTTCGCCGCCAAGATCTGGGCGCACAGCCAGACCCCCTTCATCAACAACGTGGGGCTCGGCTCGCTGATCGTCTACCACTCGGCACCGTGGCACCTCGACGCCGAGGGCCACGTGTATGTCGAGCACGAAGCGGCCAAGGCCGCGCGCCCCGCGCCGTACGTGCTCCCCCTCGTCTCGATGCTGTACCTGCTCGCGGCCCTTCCCCTGATCCGCCGGGCGGGCCCCCTCGAGAGCGTGATGTACGCGGTGCCCCTCGTCTTCTACGCGCTCTCCCCCACGGGCTACTACTACTCCTTCCTCGTGCTGCTGGTGCTCCTGCCGTGGCGGAGCGAGCGCACCGACGGCGTTCGGCTCATCGAAATGGCCGTGCTCACCTTCATCATGGCGGCCGGCTACGCCTTCGAGCTCATGTCGGACGAGCTCCTTCCCCTCTTCTACATGGCGTCGATCCAGATGGGGCTCTTCTTCCTCCTCTGGCTCGGGTTCGAGTACGCGCGGCTCAGCCCGCAGGGCGTGCGCCTCACGGCCGTGGACGCCCCGCTCGAGTCGACCCGCCCGGGGCACAACGAGCCCGCTCCTCGCGGAGCCGGCGATGTGCAGCCCGAGGCCCGGGCCTAGGTCGTGAGGATCTTCGCCCAACCCCAGGTCGAGGCGTGGGCCCTCCTCCGGCACTCGGGGGCGGCGGCGTCCCTGCGTCTCCTGATCGTCTCCGCCCGCCCCTGGGAGTGGAGCAAGAACGCGTTCCTCTTCGCCGCCCTGCTCTTCGCGAAGCGGCTGACGGACCGCGAGTCCGTCGAGAGTGTCGCCCTGGCCTTCGGCTTGTACTGCCTCGCGACCACGGGCGTGTACTTGATCAACGACGTGATCGATCGCGACGAGGACCGCGAACACCCCCGGAAGCGGTCGCGCCCGGCCGCCTCGGGGGCCCTCCCGGTCGGCACCGCGGTGGCGGCCGCCGCGCTCCTGATGCTCGCCGCGGTGGCCGGGGCCTTCGCGCTGCGGGCGCCCTTCGGGGTCGTGGTGAGCGCCTACGTGCTGTTGATGCTCGCGTACTCGAAGTGGCTCAAGCACGTGGTGATCGTCGATGTCTTCGCGATCGCCACTGGCTTCGTGCTGCGCGTCGTCGGGGGCGCCGTTGTCATCGACGTGACGATGAGCCACTGGCTCTTGATCTGCACGCTGCTCCTCGCGCTGTTCCTCGGGTTCAGCAAGCGGCGGGGCGAGCTGCTCGCGCTCGCCGAAGGCGCGAGCCGCCACCGGCGCGTCCTCACGGACTACAGTCCCCCCTTCCTGGACATGATGATCGGCATCGTGACCTCGGCGACGGTGGTCGCGTACACCCTGTACACGGTGAGCGAGGAGACGATCGAGAAGTTCCACACGGACAAGCTCCTCCTGACGCTGCCCTTCGTCCTGTACGGGATCTTCCGGTATCTCTACCTCGTCTACCGCCACGATCGCGGGGACAATCCCGCCCGCGCACTGTTCCGCGACGCGCCGCTGCTCGCGAGCGTCGTGGCGTGGGGCGTGGTGAGCGCCCTCATCGTCTACGTCGCGGGCCGGTAAGGACGGACATGGCGGCCGCGATCGTCTCGGTCGTGCGCACGAGGCCCGAGACCGTTCTCGAGGACTACGGCCGCGTCATGCGATCGGCCGGCTCGCGCGAGGTGCTCGGCACGGGCCAGGAGACCCTGATCAAGCTCAACCTCTCGTGGACGAAGTTCTTCCCCGCCTGCTCCACGGCGCCCTGGCAGCTCGAGGGGGCGCTGCGCACCCTCCTGGAGGACGGCGCATCGGCGGGCCGTCTGTACCCGGTCGAGAACAGGACGGTGGTGACGGACCCCTGGAAGGGGGCGGCGAACAACCGCTGGCTGCCGGTCCTCCAGCGGTACGGTCTGCCGTTCATCGCCTTGCACGAGGCCGAGTGGATGGTGTTTCGATTCAAGACCCCGCTCCTGCGGCTCAACCAGCTCTTCCCTGAGGGCATCGAGATCCCCCGGCTCTATCCCGGGAAGCAGGTCCTGCATCTCCCGACGCTCAAGACCCACGGGCACACGGTCACGACCGGCGCCGTCAAGAACAGCTTCGGGGGGTTGCTGAAGGAGGTACGCCATTACGCCCACAAGTACATCCACGAGGTGATGGTGGACCTGATGCTGATGCAGCGCGAGCTACACCCGGTCGTCTTCAGCGTCATGGACGGCACGGTGTGCGGCGACGGCGCGGGGCCGCGGACGATGATCCCCCGCATCAAGAACTACCTGCTGGCGAGCGCCGACTCGGTCGCGCTGGACGCCGTCGCCGCGGGCATGATGGGATTCCACCCGCTGGACATCCCGTACATCCGTCTCTGCCACGAGATGGGCCTCGGGGTGGGCGACCCGGACAAGATCCGCGTGGTCGGCGAGAACGTCGCGGGCGTCCACTTCGGCTTCCGCGTCAAGCGAAGCCTGGTCGTGTGGGGCGATCAGCTGATCCGCCGGGGCGCGCTGCGGCCGCTCGAGAGGCTCCTGCTCCACTCGCCGCTGGTGGGCTGGGCGCCATTTGCCTCGAACATCTACCACGACCTCCTCTGGTACCCTCTGATCGGTCGGCCGCGTATTCGCGAGTTCATGGCCACGCCGTGGGGGCGGCTCTTCGCGTCCTATCCGGCCGAGCGTCCCCGCTCCGGCACCGCGTCGGCGACGACGCTTCCGGTCCGCCGCATTCGCTAGGA
>JBHICW010000167.1:0-4089 GCA_046759785.1 Alphaproteobacteria bacterium | reverse complement strand
GGTCTCGACCCAGGTCGGGCTGATGGCGTTGCACGAGACGCCGTGCGCCGCCCCCTCGAGCGCCACGCAGCGGCTGAGCCCGACCACGCCGGCCTTCGAGGCGCAGTAGGCGGCGGAGGTGGGCGCCCCGACCGAGGCCGCGGTGGACGCGATGTTGATGATCCGCCCCCACTTGCGCGCGATCATCCCCGGCAGGCACAGCTTGATGGTGCGGTAGGTGCCGTTGAGGTTGACGTCGATGACCTTGTCCCACAGCGGGTCCGGGTGGCCGGAGACCATTTGCTCGGCAGTGATGCCGGCGGCGTTGGCGACGATGTCCACCTTGCCGAAGGCGTCGATGGTGGCCTCGAAGAACGCCTCGACCGACTGCGGCGAGGTCACGTCCAGGTCGCTGGCAAGGGCCTTCACCCCGCGCGACTCGATCGCCTTAGCCGTCGCGTCGAGCTCCGCCCGGCCCGGGGTGTAGACGAGCTCGCCTTCGGCCTTGGCATGGGCGCGGTCGGCGATGAGCGAGCCGATGGCGACGTCGGCGCCGGCGCCGGCGAAGGCGAGCGCCATGGCGCGCCCCATGCCCGAGGCGCCGCCGGTGACCATGGCCGTCCGTCCGCTGAGAAACCCCTCGGTCATCGCGTCCTCCCTGCCGTCCTCAGATGGGCGATTCGACCGCCCGGTTCACGTCCTCTTCATCGGCGAGCGCGAGCTCGCAGATGACCTCCCCGGTCGCCGGATTGATCGTCTCGAAGGTCTCGCCCGAGCCGGCGTCCGCGTGCCCGCCGCCTTCTTTAGCTTGAACCCGGGGTGCGAGTAAACGCATGTTTCGGGCGGCCCGGCGCGTCCGAATCTCCGAGCGCGGTGGCGGATCGGACGATGGCCCGGGCCGCCGGGGCAGGGCTCTCGGTCGCTGTCATGGCCGGCGTCACCGCGCGGCAGAAGCTTGAGCCCCTCGCCGGTTACGTTGTCGACAGCGTCGCCGACATCGAAATGCTTCTGGGATGGCGGATTGCGCGCCCGCTCGGGCCGGGGCTCAGGGGCTCAGCTGCTCGTACATCGATTCGGCGAGCTCGAGGAGCTCGCCGCGGTCGAGCTCGCCCGCGAGCGCATAGCCGTGCGTTCCCTCGATCCAGTAGAAGATGCCGAGATCGCCTTCCAGGGTGTAGCGGAAGGCCGTGTCCCGCTTGCCGGCGAGGTCGGTCCGGAGATAGAGGCTTAAGCGCCGGCCCTCTGGGTCCTCGTACATGAACAGGGCGGCGGGACCCTCGGCCGCAGGGAGCAGCCGTCCCCCCACGAGGGCGTAGCCGAGGCCGGAGAGGTTCGGCGCCTGGATCGGCGCACCCAGCCGCTTCGACAGCCACTTCACCAGGTGAGCCTCCTGGTCGGCGGCGACCTCGACCGGATGACGGACCTCGGGCGCATAGACCGCATGCGCCACCGCCGCCTGCCGCGACAGGGCGACGGTTGTCCTCGGCTCGCCGGTCGTCGCCTGGTGGAGGAACCAGCCCGAGACGCCGCCCAACGCGAGCCACAGCGCCGCGAGCGCCGCGGTCCTGAGCAGCCGCGGCAGGCGGCGCGGCTCCACCGTCCGCAGGAGACGCGGCGGCACCGGCTCCTCGAGCGCCGCGTCGAAGCGGCCGTGGAGCAGGGCCTTGTGGCGCTCGTAGGCCTTCACGGGCTCGGCCTCCTCGGGGTGTTCCTCGAGGTAGGCCAGGATCTCGGCGCGCCGCGCCGGGTCCAGTCGCCCGTCGACCAGGGCGTGGAGGTCGGCCTCGGTGATGTCCGCACGGCGATCCGTCACTTCACCCTCCTCAAATGCGGCCCGGACACGAGCTCGCGCAGGCGTTCGCGCCCGCGGTACAGCCGCGACATGAGCGTGCCCAGAGGGATCCCCTGGATTGCCGCGGCCTCCTCGTAGCTCATGCCCTCCAGCCCGACGAGCAGCACCGCGGTGCGTTGGGCATGGGGCAGCTGGGCCAGGGCCCGGAGGAGGTTCTCCAGCTCGAGCCCGTCCTCCTGGGTGGCCCGGACGGAGGCCTCCGCGGCCTCGTCGCCGAGCGGCACGACGGCCGGTTCGCGGCTGTAGCGACGGGCCGCGTTGGCGTGCAGGTTGTGCATGATCGTGAACAGCCAGGCTCGGATGTCGCCGCTGGGTCGCCAGAGATGGGCGCGGCTCCAGGCGCGTTCCAGACAGTCCTGGACCAGGTCGTCGGCCCGCGAGGGGTCGCCTGCGAGGGCGCGCGCGTAGCGCCTCAAGTACGGAATCTGGTCGACGATGAGACGCCTGAACTCTTTCACGCCAACAACCTGCCCCCAACCCGCAGCCCGGCGGGCGGCGCCACGTGGACTTGTCCGGCGCCAGCGCCGCACGGCGCCGATCCCGCGCGACCGCCGTAACGGTCGCCGCGTCCGCCCGGGTGGGGGAGACGCCCGAGCCCCAGGGTCAGGCGGCGAACCGATGCCACCTTGACGGAGGGCTCCCTTATGAGACAGTCCCCGCTAGTAGGTGTAACCCTTTGAGCTCTCGGCGCCCAGGATGTCGAGAGCCTCGTTAAGCGTCGCAACGGATTTCCCGTGCTTGCCGGTGTTGTGGAGGTCCTCGCCCTCGTCCCGGAGCTTCTTCACCTTGGCGAGCTCCTCGCTCGTGAGATCCGGCCCCCCCGCCAGGGACAGATCAATCTTGTTCACCAGTGAGGGGCACTTGAAGGCGAAGGCGGGGGTCGACAGGGCCACCACCAGGACGGCGGCCGCAAGGGTGCGGACGATCATGTTTCCCTCCTTGTTGTGCTTGAGACCGGAGCGCAGGCTCGCGGCTCGTCCATGTATACACCCGGGACGGGCCGTTCATTCCCTGCAGGCGCTCCCCAGCGCCGTTAGGGACGCGGGGCCGGCCGCCCGTCGAGGCGTGCCCGGGCGGGCGCAGAGGCTCGCGCGGGTCACTCTGAAACCCTTCATTGCGGCCGGGCCCTCGGCCCCGCGCGGAGCCCCGCGTCCCTTGAAACCCGCCGCCGACCGGCCCACATCTCAAAGCGCCGGGGCCGCAAGGACCGGCTTTTTCCGAGCGCCCTTTTGGGGGCTCATTGTCGACACTCGCTCTTGAAGAGGAGGACTCGACGTGCCTCGGGATTCGATTTTCGGCAGTCCGTTGCTGCTCGGCTTCGACCACTTGGAGCGGATTCTCGACGGGATCTCCAAGGTCGGCAACGACGGCTACCCACCCTACAACGTCGAACAAATCGGCGAGAGCAGGCTCAGGATCACGCTTGCCATCGCCGGGTTCACCATGGACGACCTGAGCGTCACGGTCGAGGAGAACCAGCTCATCGTCCGCGGCAAGCAGGAAGAGGACGCGGGCAAGACGTACCTCCACCGCGGGATCGCCGCGCGGCAGTTCCAGAGGACCTTCCTGCTCGCCGAGGGGATCGAGGTGGTGGGCGCGACCCTCGACAACGGCCTCTTGCACGTCGACCTGGCGCGCCCGATCCCGGCGGCGCAGCGGAAGACCATCGCGATCCAGCTGACGGAAGGCCGAAGCCGCGGCAAGCGCAAAGTGCTGAAAGCGTCCGACGCCAAGCGTGCGGAGGAGGAGTCTTAAGAGCGGCGGGACCCGAGTCCGAGACAAGGGGGTTCAAACCATGCCCAAGACCAAGGCGCCTGCCGACCGAGATGACCTGCGCCACTTGTCCGCGCAAGCCTTCGCGGCGCTCGGCGCTCCCTACCTCGCCTACATCAATCGGGTCGAGGCCGGTGGCACGGTGAGCTACGCCATCCACGCCGCCGACGGCACGGTTCTCGCCGTTGTGCCCGACCGAGAGGTCGCCTTCGCGGCGGCGCGGCAGAACGGCCTAGAGCCGGTGAGCGTCCACTAGCACGCTGCTGAAAAACTCGTACTGGCAGTTCCTCGTCCTTCGAGACACCACCCTTCGGGTGGCTCCTCAGGATGAGGAATAGTGTTATATCAACAGCTTATCCCTCATGCTGAGGAGGCGCGTAGCGCCGTCTCGAAGTATGAGGCCCTGCGATAGCCCCTTTTTAGCATCCTGCTAGCGGCTTTCCGCGACTTGATGCCTGTCTAACGCAACCCGGCCGACGACGCCG
>JBHICW010000166.1:0-4154 GCA_046759785.1 Alphaproteobacteria bacterium | reverse complement strand
TGCACTTCAGCCGCGAAGAGTTCGCCGCCCGCCGCGCGCGCGCCGTCGCCGAGCTCGGACGCCGCGGGCTCGACGGCTTGCTCATGTTCCGACAAGAAAGCATGTACTACCTCACCGGCTACGACACCTTCGGCTACGTCTTCTTCCAGTGCCTCTACCTCGGTGTCGACGGGGCCCTCACCCTGTTAACGCGCGCGCCCGACCTCCGCCAGGCCGAGCACACCTCAACTGTCGAGGACATACGCATTTGGGTTGACTGCGACGGCGCCACTCCGGCCGAGGACTTGAAGGCCATACTCGCGGAGCACGGCTGCCGCGGGAAGCGTCTCGGGGTGGAGCTCGAGGCGTACGGGCTCACGGGCCGGAGCCTGAAGTGGCTGGCGGCGGCGCTCGAGGGGTTCTGCGCGCTCGTCGACGCTTCGGACCTCGTGAACACGCTCCGCGTGGTCAAAAGCCCCGCCGAAATCGGCCACATCCGGCGAGCAGCGGAGCTCGCCGACGAGGCGCTGGCCGAGGCCAACCGCCTAGCGGCCCCGGGCGCCTATGAAGGCGACATCCTCGCGGCCATGCATGCGGTGATCTTCAAGGGTGGCGGGGATTATCCTGGCAACGCATTCATCATCGGCTCCGGGCGCGACGCCTTGCTCTGCCGCTACTACGCCGGGCGGCGCCACCTCGGCGAGAATGATCAACTCATGCTCGAGTTCGCCGGGGTCTACCGCCATTACCACGCGGCGCTTATGCGCACCATCCTCACCGGCAAAGCCGACCCTCGCCACGTCGCCATGTACGAGGCCTGCCGCGAGGCCCTCTTCGCGAGCGAGGACGCCTTGAAATCCGGGCGCCCCATCGGCGAGGTCTTCGACGCCCACGCCCGCGTCCTCGACGGAGCGGGCTACCGCGCCCACCGGCTCAACGCCTGCGGCTACAGCCTCGGCGCCACGTTCTCTCCGAGCTGGATGGACTGGCCCATGTTCTATGCCGGCAACCCGGTCGTCGCCGAGCCGAACATGGTCTTCTTCCTGCACATGGTCCTCATGGACAGCGACAGCGGCCGCGCCCAGGCGCTCGGCCGGACCGTGCTCGTGACCGACACCGGTTCGGAACCCCTCTCAAAGGCACCGCTCGATCTGGCGGTGAACTAGCGCGTGCCCTACCTCATCCTGTTCGCGCTGCTGCTGCTCCTGGGGTTGCTCGCGACCTGCGTGGCTTGATATCAAAGTGGACGCCCCGGCGACCCGCGCGCTTGAGGGACAGGCCACGCGCCCGGCAAACGTCGCCTTTCTCGAGGCGCGGCGGGTCCGCCGCCACGGTGCAAGGGCGTTTACAGCTTAGGACCGCTTTGTTACATTCCGCCGCGACTTCGCCGCGGACCGATCCGCTTCTCCCGTCTGGTCGACAGACAGCCCTGCCGCGCAACGTCATGAAGCCCTCATGAAAGTGCTGGCTTGCAACGGCAACCGGCCGCTCGCCGAGGCCATGGCGGCCTACCTCAACATGCCTCTCACCGAGGCCACCGTGCGCCGCTTCTCCGACATGGAGATCTTCGTCGAAATCGACGAGAACGTGCGGGGCGAGGACGTCTTCGTGATCCAGTCCACTTCCTACCCCGCCAACGACAACCTGATGGAGCTCCTGGTCTGTATCGACGCGCTGGCTCGCGCCTCGGCCCAGCGCATCACGGCCGTGATCCCCTATTTCGGCTACGCTCGGCAGGACCGGAAGGCCGGTCCGAGAACCCCCATCTCGGCCAAACTGGTCGCGAACCTGATCACGGTGGCCGGGGCGAACCGGGTCCTTACCCTCGACCTCCACGCGGGCCAGATCCAGGGGTTCTTCGACATCCCGGTGGACAACCTGTATGCCGCACCCGTTTTCGTGAGGGACATCAGCGAGAACTCGCCGAGCGATAATCTCATGTTCGTCTCGCCCGACGTGGGCGGGGTTTTCCGCGCCCGTGACATCGCCAAGAGGTTCGAGGCCGATCTGGCGATCGTCGACAAGCGGCGTGAACGCGCAGGCGTCTCCGAGGTCATGAACATCATCGGCGACGTCGATGGTCGCCGCTGCATCCTGATCGACGACATCGTCGATTCCGCGGACACCCTGCGCAACGCGGCGAAGGCACTGAAAGAGAAGGGCGCCGCCTCGGTCACGGCTCACGTGACCCACGGGGTGCTCTCGGGCGACGCGGTCGGGCGGATCGCGTCCTCGGAGCTCGAACAGCTCACCATCACCGACAGCATCCGGCCGAGCGAAGCGGTGCGGGTGTCACAGAAGATCCGGGTGGTTTCGATCGCCCCGCTCATAGCCGAGGCCATCCGCCGCATCAGCGAGGAGACTTCGGTCTCCAGCCTCTTTGAGTGAACGAGCGCGCGGGCTCACGAGGAGGAAAACGATGTCCGAGGTAGGCACGATTACCGCCGAAGCTCGGGACCGAGCCGGCAAGGGCGCCGCGCGGGCGCTCCGCCGCGGCGGGCAAATTCCCGGGGTCATTTACGGCGACAAGAAGGAACCGGTTCACATCTCGGTGAACGAGCGGAGCCTCAACCGGGAGCTCCACAAGCCGGGGTTCTTCCGGCGGCTCTACGACATCACCGTGAACGGCGAGACGGTCCGGGTGCTTCCGCGCGAGATCCAGAGCCACCCCGTGACCGACAGACCGCTTCACGCCGACTTCCTGCGCGTGACCGCCGCCTCGAAGCTCAGGCTCTTCATCGCCGTGGTCTTCGAGAACGAGGACCTGAGCCCCGGCCTCAAGCGGGGCGGCGTCCTCAACATCGTGCGGCGCGAGATCGAGGTGTTCTGCCCGGCGACGGCGATCCCGGAGACGATCCACGTGGATCTCACCGGGCTCGACATCGGCGACAGCGTGCACTTCAGCCATTTGAGCCTGCCCGAAGGGGTGGCGCCCGCCATAGCCGACCGTGACTTCACCGTCGCATCGGTCGCGGCGCCGACGGTGATGGAGGCGCCTGCGGAGGAGGAAGAGGAAGAAGAAGAGGCGGTGGAAGCCGAAGAGGCCGAGGAGGCCGCTGCCGAGGGCGAGGCGGAAGCCGAAGGCAAGACCGAGGGGAGCTGACCGGCCCGCGGTTCCGATGCTGCTGCTGGTTGGCCTCGGCAACCCGGAGCCCGCGTACGCCGGGAACCGCCACAACATCGGTTTCATGGCGGTCGACGAGATCGCCCGCCGCCATTCCTTTGGCCCCTGGCGTCGGCGCTTCCTGGGCCTCGCCACCCGGGGGCACATCGCCGGTGCGACAGTCATTGGGCTAAAGCCGCTGACCTTCGTCAACGGCTCGGGCCGGTCGGTCGGCGCGGCCCTCAGATACTACCGGCTGAGTGCGCAAGACGTCACCGTCATCCACGACGATTTGGACCTCGCACCGGCCCGGCTGCGGGTCAAGACCGGCGGAGGGAACGCGGGCCACAAGGGCCTCGTGAGCATCGACGCCCACATCGGCTCCGGCTACCGCCGCGTCCGGCTGGGGATCGGCCATCCCGGCGACCAAGCTCGAGTGGCGGATTACGTCCTCACCGACTTCGCCAAGGACGACCGCGCGTGGCTTGGGAGGATCCTTGCCGCACTCGCCGAGGCCGCGCCCGACCTCGTCAAGGGCGACGACTCCGGATTCATGAACAAGGTCTCGCTCGCCATGGCCCAGGCCAGGGCGCAGCGAACGGCGCCCGGACAATCGCCCCGGGAGCGGAGCGATGGGCTTTAGGTGTGGCATCGTCGGCCTGCCCAATGCCGGCAAATCGACGCTCTTCAACGCTCTGACGTTGAGCACCGCGGCCCAGACCGCGATCTATCCCTTCTCCACGGTCGAACCCAACGTGGGCAGGGTGGCAGTCCCGGACGACCGGCTGCAGACGGTCGCGCGACTGGCCGGGTCGAAGCGCGTGGTCCCCGCGCAGATCGAGTTCGTGGACATCGCGGGCCTGGTCAAGGGCGCGAGCCGGGGCGAAGGCCTCGGCAATCGGTTCCTCGCCCATATCCGAGAGATGGACGCGATCGTCCACGTGCTGCGCTGCTTCGAGAGCGAGGACGTCGCGCACCCGGAGGGGTCCGTCGACCCCTTGCGCGACGCCGAGATCGTGGAGACCGAGCTCATGCTCGCGGACCTCGAGAGCCTCGAGCGCCGCCTCGAGGG
>JBHICW010000165.1:0-4201 GCA_046759785.1 Alphaproteobacteria bacterium | reverse complement strand
CCGCGTAGATGCCGCGCCGCTCGGTCTCGAGCTCGTCGATGATCTCCATGGCCCGCACCTTCGGGGCTCCGCTCACGGTGCCCGCGGGAAAGCCGGCGACGAGGGCGTCGAGCGCGTCGTAGCGCGGGTCGATCGCGCCCTCCACGTTGGAGACGATGTGCATGACGTGGGAGTAGTACTCGATGACCATCTGCTCGGTGACTCGCACCGTCCCGATCTTGGCGACCCGGCCGACGTCGTTGCGGCCGAGGTCGAGGAGCATCAGATGCTCCGCGAGTTCCTTGGGGTCGGCGAGCAGCTCGTCCGCAAGCGCCTTGTCCTCCGCCCTGTCGACCCCGCGCCGGCGGGTGCCGGCGATGGGCCGAAGCGTGACCGTCCCGTCGCGAAGGCGAACCTGGATTTCCGGGCTCGAGCCCACCACCGCGAACCGGCCGAAGTCCAGGAAGTAAAGGAAGGGAGACGGGTTGAGGCGGCGCAGCGCCCGATAGAGGGCGAAGGGGGGCAGCCGGAAGGGCACCGCGAAGCGCTGCGAGGGCACTACTTGGAAGATGTCGCCGGCGACGATGTAGTCCTTCGCCTTCCTCACCATCTCGTAGTAGGCCTCGCGGCTGGTATTGGAGACCGGTTCGGGAACCTCGGTCACGAGCGGGCTTTCGCGGCGATGCGGGAGGCTGCGCTCGAAGTCGGCGACCACGTCCGCGAGGCGCTCGCACGCGAATTCGAAGGCGGACCGAGCGCTCAAACCTTCCTCCGGCCAGACGGGCGTCACCACGGTGACTAGGTCCTCGATGTTGTCGAAGATCGCCATGATCGTGGGTCGCACGAACAGGGCGTCGGGCAGGCCAAGCGGATCCGGGTTCGAATCGGGCAGCCGCTCCATGAGACGCACCATGTCGTAGCCCACGTAGCCCACGAGCGCCGACGCCATGGGCGGGAGCTCGGCGGGCAGGTCGATCCGGGATTCCTGAACGATGCGCCGGAGCGACGCGAGCGCGTCGTTCCCAGAGGGCTCGAACGCCTCGGGGTCGAAGCGCGCGCGGCGATTCACCTCCGCCCGGTCGCGGTAGCATCGCCACACCAGGTCGGGCTTGAGCCCGATGATGGAGTAGCGGCCGCGGACCGCTCCGCCCTCGACCGATTCGAGCAGGAAGCTGTTGGGCCGCCCCTCGCCGAGCTTGAGCATCGCCGACACCGGCGTCTCGAGGTCGGCCACGAGCGTGGACCAGACGACCTGGGATGTGCCCGCCTCATAGGCCGACGCGAAGCGCGAAAACTCCGGCTCGACCTTCATCGGCAGCTACTTCGAGGCAAAGGAAGGTGGTGGATCGCTACCCCTTCAACCCGGCCCTCGCCGTCGCACCGGAGGGGAGGGAGAGGCCCGGCACCGCAGGCGACGGGAAGGTGACAGGGGCACGATCGGGCGAGGCCGCATTCCTGGGACATCACGACGATGTATACCGGACAGGTCTAGAACAGCGCGTCGACCATGCGCTGGTTGATATGGACGGGGAAGCGTTGGCGGAGGATCTGGCTGTACTGCTCGGCGATGTCGGCCGCGATGTCCGCGGCCAGAGACCCGTTGAGGCGCTTGACACCCTCGGGGTCGGCGAGCGGATCGGCGGTGATGAACGTCTTCACGCGGACGACGACCTGCCCGTCGCCTAGGGCTGTCGGTCCGGCAAAGGCCTCGCCGGGGCGGCGACGGAACATCTCGGCGACGAGCTGGGGCGTGAGGACCGAGTCCCCGCCGCCTCCCAAGCGATCGACGGCTGCGCTCACCCGCACCGCCGCGCCGAACTCCCTGGCGACCGCGGTGAGCTCGGCGCCCGCGCTCACCTGGGCGGCCGCGTCCTTCGCCCGCACCGCCGCCGTCCTTGCCCGCTCGGCCGCCAGCCAGGCGGCGGCAACCTCGTTGCGGACCTCGTCGAGGGATCGGACGGCGGCAGGCGTGACCCGGTCGACGCGTACCATGAAGTAGCCGCCTTTCTCGGTCTCCGTCAGCATCGACTCCATGCCGAGCTCGGTCGCGAAGGCGGTTTCGAGGAAGTTGGCGGCCGTCGCCAGACCCGCGGCCGGAAGGCCCTCGGGCGTTTTGCCCTCCGCGTCCACGGCCTCGATCCGAGTGAGCTTCAACCTCACCTGTCGCGCCGCCTCCTCGAGCGTGGCGCCCGCAGCGAGCGTGTCCTCGAGGTCGTTGGCCAGGCGGTACACCGCGTCGACGGCTTCCTGAAGCGCCAGCTCCTGCCTCAGGCCCTCGCGCACCTCCTCGAACGGCAGGGTCTCGGCCGGCGCGATTCTGAGCACGCGAAACAGGTGCCAGCCCAGAGGACTCTCGACGGGCTCGCTCACGCTCCCCTCAGGGAGCGAGAAGACCGCGTCTGCCGCCTCCTCGCTCAGATAGCTCAAATCCGCCCTTTCGATCATCCCGAGGGCGAGCCTGTCAGCTCCCGCGCCCGTTACGCGCTCTGCAACCTCGGCGAAGGGCACGCCCCGCGCGAATAGCCCCTTGGCTTCCGCCGCCCGATCTTCGCTCGCGAACAAGATCTGCTCCACCTCCCGCCTTTCAGGTCGGAAGAAGTTGACCGAGCGGTCCTCATACTCGGCGCGCAGATCTTCCTCAGGGATGACGATTTCGTCGGCCAGATCCTTCGGCTCGAGGGTGACGAAGGTGAGCTGACGGTACTCCGGCGCCGTGAACCGCTCCGGGTGCTCCCTGTGATAGGCGGCGAGCGCCGCCTCGTCGGGCCCGGAGACGTCGTCGATGGCGCCGTTGGCGATGACGACGAACTCCGCGACGCGCCGCTCGTTCCGGAATCGGTAGAGCGCGTCGAGCAGGGCCTTGGGCACGGTCTCCACGGCGGCGAGCGTTCCAGCGAGCTGGCCGCGGGCCAGACGCGCTCTCAGCTCTTCCACGAACTGGTCCTCGCTGAGGCCGATCCGGGCGAGAGCCGCGCCGAACACGGCACGGTCGAATGCCCCGGCCGAATTCTGGAACGCTGGGTCTGCGACGATCGCCCCGCGGACGACCTCGTCGCTGATGGCGAGCCGCAGGCGATCCGCGTCCAGGTCATAGAGCGTCCGGGTGACAAGGTTGTCGAGGGCGAGGTCCACGAGCCCCAGGGCACGCGCCTGGTCGGCGTCGATGCTCCCGAACCTGGCTCTGAGGATGTTAAGCTCGTCGCGGAAGGCCCGGTCGAAGTCGAGGCTGGTGATCTCGACGTCGCCGACCGACGCCACCAGGGTGCTCCGGGGCCCGCGGAGGATGCTGCCACCGACCCCCCAAACCCCGATCCCGAAGCTGGCCGCGAGGACGAGCAGGAAGGCCTTGACGATCCACGAGCCGGCGCTCTTGCGCAGGGACTGGAGCATTGGCTCACTTCGCGGTGCGCCCAAACTTCGCCGCAACCCGTGGGGCTCCGGCGGCCGGCATAATAGAAGCGGCCCCTTGACCGCGGCAACCGCGAAATCGGGCGGCCCGCGGTCTCGCCCCTTTTGTGAAGGCCGGGGCCTGTGTTACACAACCGCACCGCGACGATCGCCTGATCGGCCATGAGACGGCGCCCACGGCCCCTTGTCGCCGCCAACTGGAAAATGAACGGCCTGCGCCGGGACGGCGTCGAGCGGGCCCGCGACCTCGCGGCTCGGGCGACCCGGTGGGCGCCCAAGTGCGAGATCGTGCTTTGCCCTCCAGCCACGCTGATCCACGTCGTGGGCGCGGCGCTCAGCGGCAGCCCCGTGGCCTTGGGCTCTCAAGACTGCCACGACGCCGACAAGGGGGCGCACACCGGCGACATCGGTGCCCCGATGCTGGCGGACGCCGGCTGTCGCTTCGTCATCGTCGGCCACTCGGAGCGGCGGCGCGATCACGGGGAAACCGATTCCACCGTGCGCGCCAAGGCCGAGGCCGCGCACCGCGCCGGCCTCACTGCGATCGTCTGCCTGGGCGAGAGCGAGGCCGAGCGGGAGGCGGGCCTGACCCTCGAGGTGGTCGCGCGTCAGCTTGAGGGCTCGCTGCCCGCGGGTGCCGGTCCGGCGAACGCGGTGATCGCCTACGAGCCGGTATGGGCGATCGGGACCGGGCGGACGCCGTCGCCGGACGAGACGGCCGATGTTCACCGGTACCTCCGGAACCTTCTCATTGACCGCCTCGGCGAAGAGGGCAGGGGAATCCGACTGCTCTACGGAGGCTCCGTGACGCCGC
>JBHICW010000164.1:0-4260 GCA_046759785.1 Alphaproteobacteria bacterium | reverse complement strand
TATAAGCCACGCCTCGTGGATTGCCAAGATGAAGCGGCACGGGTTAATTCGTACCAAATCTTCCGATGAGCCGTGATTGCGGTGGCAAAACGGTGTTATGGACTGTGATCGCATTGTCTTCAGCGGCCACGCGGTTCAGAGAATGTTCGAGCGGGGAATCGAGGCAAAGGATGTGGAGAGGGTATTGCGGCACGGCGAGGTTGTCGAGGAGTATCCTGACGACACCCCGTTTCCAAGCTGCTTGATGCTAAAGTTCGTCGAGGGCCGCCCGATCCATGTTGTCGTAGCTTTTGAGAGTGAGACGCGCACATGCCATGTGATGACGGCTTACCCTCCCGATCCTGACTTGTGGGACGCTGGTTTCAAGCAGAGAAAATCCTCATGAAATGCATCCTGTGTAAGCACGGCGAAACCCATCCCGGCGACGTAACGGTGACCCTGCAACGCGACGAGACGGTTGTCGTGTTGAAAGAAGTTCCGGCTGAGGTCTGCGAAAACTGCGGCGAATATTATCTCTCTGCCGCGATTACCGAGCAGGTCATGGAGCGGGCGGAGGAAGCGGTAAAGAGCGGCGCGGAAGTGGAAATCAGGCGGTTCGTGGCGTGAACCGCGACACTTGCGCTGATTGATGGCGGAATTCAAGGGAGACGACTGACCGATGGTTCAGTTCAGGCTGCCCGCGAACTCCAGGGTCCGGAAGGGTAAGGCGCACCCCGGTCCCTCCGGCGCGGGCGAGGTCAAGCGGTTCGAGATCTACCGCTACGACCCCGACAGCGGCGAGAACCCGCGGACCGACACGTACGAGATCGACCTCGAGAGCTGCGGGCCGATGGTCCTGGACGCCCTCATCAAGATCAAGGACGAGGTCGATTCGACGCTCACCTTCCGTCGGTCCTGTCGGGAGGGCATTTGCGGCTCCTGCGCCATGAACATCGACGGCACCAACACCCTCGCCTGCATCAAGCCCATCGGCGAGGTCAAGGCGAACGTGAAGGTCTATCCCCTGCCGCACCTGCCCGTGATCAAGGACCTGGTGCCCGACCTCACCCACTTCTACGCCCAGTACGCCTCGATCGAGCCGTGGCTCAAGGCGCGCACGCCGCCGCCGGCGGACCGGGAGCGGCTCCAGTCGCCCGAGGAGCGGGCAAAGCTCGACGGCCTTTACGAGTGCATCCTGTGCGCCTGCTGCTCCACGGCTTGCCCGAGCTACTGGTGGAACGAGGAGCGGTATCTGGGCCCGGCGACGCTTCTCCAGGCCTACCGATGGATCGTCGACAGCCGCGACGAGCACGCGGGCGAGCGCTTGGACGAGCTCGAGGACCCGTTCCGGCTTTACCGCTGCCACACGATCATGAACTGCGCCCGGACCTGTCCCAAGGGGCTCAACCCGGCGAAGGCGATCGCCGAGATCAAGAAGATGCTGGTGGCGCGGCGGTAGGGGGCCGCCGGCCCCGGGGCGGGCGCGGGAAGCCTTAAGCCATGAACCTCCATCGCCTTCTCATCGAGCGCGCCGAGGAGGGGGCGCCCGTCCGTGTGGGTCTCATCGGCGCCGGCAAGTTCGGCACGATGTTCCTCGCTCAAGCCGCGCGGACGCGTGGGCTTCACGTCATGGGCGTGGCCGATCTTGAGTGCGCGCGGGCGACCCAAGCCTGCCTTCGCGCGGGCTGGCCCGAGGAACGCTTTGAGGCCCGGAGCTTCGACGAGGCACGCGCCACCGGCCAGACCTGCCTCGCGGACGAGCCGGCGGCGCTCATCCGGGCGCCGGGTCTCGATGTGATCGTAGAGGCCACGGGCGATCCGGCCGCCGGCATCGCCCACGCGCTCCTCGCGATCGGCGAAGGCCGCCACGTCGTCATGGTGACGGTGGAGGCGGACGCGCTCGCCGGCGCTCTCCTTGCCCGGCGCGCCGAGGAGGCGGGCCTCGTCTACTCGCTCGCCTACGGCGACCAGCCGGCGCTCATCTGCGAGCTCGTCGACTGGGCCCGCGCTTGCGCGTTCGACGTGGTCTGCGCCGGAAAGGGGACGAGGTACCTCCCCGCGTACCACGCCTCCACCCCCGAGGTGGTTTGGCAGCACTATGGCTTCAGCGAGGAGACCGTGTTGGAGGGCGACTTCAACGCCCGCATGTTCAACTCGTTCCTCGACGGCAGCAAGTCGGCGATCGAGATGGCGGCCGTGGCCAATGCCACCGGGCTCGAACCCGCGGCAGAGGGGCTCGCCTTTCCACCTTGCGGGGTCGACGAGCTCGCCGAGGTATGCCGGCCGCGCTCGGCAGGGGGGCGGCTCGGGCGCGCCGGCACCGTGGAGGTGGTCTCCAGCCTCGAGCGCGACGGCCGGCCGGTGGCGGGGGACCTCCGCTGGGGGGTCTTCGTCACCTTCGAGGCGGCGAGCGACTACGTCCGGCGGTGCTTTGCGGAGTACGGGCTCAAGACCGATTCGAGCGGGCGCTACGCGGCGCTCTACCGGCCGTACCATCTGATCGGCCTCGAGCTCGCGGTCAGCGTCGCCTCGGTGGCTTTGAGGCGCGAGCCGACGGGCCGAGCGCAGGGGTTCCGTGCCGACGTGGTCACGGCGGCCAAGAGGGACCTCGAGCCGGGCGAGGTGCTGGACGGGGAAGGCGGCTACACCGTGTACGGGAAGCTCAAACCGGCGGCCCTGTCGCTCGAAGAGGGCGCGTTGCCCTTAGGCCTGAGCCGCCGGGCCCGCTTGACGAGGCCCGTGGCCGCGGGCGAGCTCGTGCGCTGGTCGGACGTGGAGGTCGACACCGCCGACGGCGCGGTTGCCTTCCGCCGGGAGATGGAGGCGGCCGTCACCCCGGCCGCCGGGTAAGAATCCCCTTGCGTGAAGCCGCGACGGGCTGTTCTTTTAGCGTTCGAAGTTGGGCGGAGGCGAGGCGCCACGTCGCCAGGGAAGGGGATGGACGATGGTGAAGACGCTGCACCACTTTATCGACGGCAGCAAGGTCGAGGGCACGAACAGGCGCTTCGGCGAGGTTTACAACCCGGCCACGGGCGAGGTGACGGCTATGGTCCCGTTCGCCGGCGCGGCCGAGGTGCGTTTGGCGGTCGAGGCGGCGCTTGGTGCGCTCTCCGAATGGTCGAGCCGGACCCCGATCGCACGCGCCCGGGTCATGTTCAGGTTCAAACAGATCCTCGAGGCCCATCTCGACGAGCTGGCGGAGCTCATCTCGGCCGAACACGGGAAGACGGTCGGCGACTCCAAGGGCTCCATCACCCGGGGCATCGAGGTGGTCGAGTTCGCCTGCGGCATCCCCCACCTGCTCAAAGGGGAGTACACGGAGAACGTCGGCACCAATGTCGACAGCTTCTCGATGCGCCAGCCCTTGGGGGTGTGCGCCGGGATCACGCCGTTCAACTTCCCGGCGATGGTGCCCATGTGGATGTTCCCGATTGCGCTTGCGTGCGGGAACTCCTTCGTCCTCAAGCCGTCGGAGAAGGATCCCTCGGCGCCTCTCAGGCTTGCGGAGCTCGCCAAGGAAGCGGGCTTTCCCGACGGCGCCCTCAACGTCGTCAACGGGGACAAGGAGGCGGTGGACGCGCTGCTGACCGACCCCGACGTGGCGGCGGTGAGCTCGGTGGGGTCGACGCCGGTGGCCGAGTACATCTACCAGACCGGCTGTGCCCACAATAAGCGGGTCCAGGCGCTGGGCGGGGCGAAGAACCATATGGTCGTGTTGGCCGACGCCGACCTCGACCAGGCGGCCGACGCCCTCATGGGCGCCGGCTACGGCTCGGCGGGTGAGCGTTGCATGGCCGTCTCGGTGGCGGTGGCGGTCGGCGACAAGGTGGGCGACGCCCTGGTCGAGAGGCTCAAGCCCCGCGTCTCGGGGCTCAAGATTGGTCCCTACACCGACCCCGACGCCGAGATGGGGCCGCTGGTGACAAGGCAGCACCTGGAGAAGGTGCGTTCGTATGTCGAGCTGGGCCTGGAGGAGGGCGCCGAGCTTGTCGTGGACGGACGCGACTTCACGCTGCAGGGCTACGAAGACGGCTTCTATCTGGGCGGCTGCCTGTTCGATCACGTGACGCCCGCGATGCAGATCTACAGGGACGAGATCTTCGGGCCGGTGCTCTCCGTCGTCAGGACGCCCGACTACGAAAGCGCGCTGAAGCTCGTCGATGACAACGCGTACGGGAACGGCACGGCGATCTTCACCCGCGACGGCGACGCCGCCCGCAACTTCGCCGCCCGCACGAAGATCGGCATGGTCGGCGTCAACGTGCCGATCCCGGTGCCGGT
>JBHICW010000163.1:0-4283 GCA_046759785.1 Alphaproteobacteria bacterium | reverse complement strand
ACAAGAAGACGAAGCTGGCGGCCGAGGCCGCCCTCGGCGAGAGCGGGCGCGAACGGGTTGTAGCGGTGGCGGCGCAGCCGCTTGAGATCGCTCTCCGCGAGAGCGGCGGGGAGGAGCGCCGACAGCGCCCGGCGAGGCACCTTGCGCGCCAAGGACCGGGCGGCGGTGAGATGCCCCGCGGCACAGCCGGCGACCTCCGCCGTCACCCGGCCCAGGGGTAGCGAGAAGCGCAGGCCGAAGACGTCCTCGGGCGAAAGCCCCGCCGCCTCGAGCGACTCGCGCGGAAGGTACAGGCGGCGGGCGCGGGCGTGGAACGGTACCGCGCGCAGGAGCCCCGCCAGCGCCCAGGCGATTCCCACATGAAAGCCCGCCTCCTGCGCCGCCTCGTCCTTGACCCCGAGGACCTCGAGCGTGAGCAGGGTGAGCGTCGCGGACGTCTCCTCGGCGTAGCGCTCGAGCGCCGCCAGGGTCCGAGGCGGCTCGTCGTCGAGGTCGAAGGTGCGCCCTTCCAGCAGGCGGTCGAACAGGGCACGGGTGAGCCCCGCCTCTGCCACGATCGGCGCAAGGGCGCGGACCACCTCTTGCTGGGGAGGGCTCTCCCGGTAGATCCCGTCCACCGCCTCTCGCCACCATTGGAGGCGGATCTCACCGAGCATGGGTTCGCTCACGCTCTCGCGGATGCGGGCGATTTCGATGTTGAAGGCGTAGAGCGCGAACAGGCCGTCCCGCGCCCCGGCCGGCGCGAAGAGGGTGCAGCGGTAGCGGTCGCGGTCCAGGCGGCGGACCTGCTCGGCGCAGTAGGACTGGCGGCTGCCCTTGACCAAGGGACGGCGCCCCGCGTCAGCGCAGAAGGATGGAGGAGCTCTCTCTTAGCACGGCACGCCCCGGCGCCGTCAGCCGAGCGAAGGACGCCGCCCTTCACCGACCCTGAGCTGGGTGCCGGCCCCCTCGGCCAGCCCGATAAATCGTTGCGGGCGCACGGCGAAATCCTATACTAGACGCCTCAAGTGGCTGATACGGGGGCTTTTATGAGCAAGGTACTTCAGTCATTGCCAAACACGATCATTGCCAGCGTCGTCCTACTCGTGATCATGATCATCGTCGTCGTCGGTTGGCATGACCAGGGGCTGGCCTTAGATAGGGCCTGGTGGGCGTTCCTGTTCCGCTGGCTCCACGTGCTGAGCGGCGTGATGTGGATCGGGCTACTTTGGTACTTCAACTTCGTCCAGATTCCCTCCATGCCAAAGATCCCCGACGAGCAGAAACCCGCCGTCTCCAAAGTGATCGCCCCGGAAGCGTTGTTCTGGTTCCGTTGGGGGGCCATGGCGACCATCATCACCGGCCTAATCCTCGCCGCCCTCAACGGTTACATCGGCGAGGCCATCCTCATTGGACTGATCGACGGGGTGGCCAAGCACACCGCCATCGGCATCGGCATGTGGCTCGGCGCCATCATGTGGTTCAACGTGTGGTTCGTGATTTGGCCCAACCAGAAAAAAGCCCTCGGCATCGTCGAGGTCGGCGACGACGAAAAGAAACGGGCGGCCCGCACCGCCATGCTGTTCTCGCGCACCAACACCCTGCTGTCGATCCCGATGTTCTACGCCATGGTTGCGGCCCAGAACATCTACTGAGCGCCAAAGGGGACAAAGAAAGTTACCGGACGGGGGCCGTGAAGGCCCCCGTCCTCATGTCCCAGCGACGGCACGCGGCGAAGGCGAGCCTGGATCGCCTATTTCCCTCGGGCTCGCCGTTCTGACGACGTGACGAGCCGCGAGGGGCCGGCGCTTCAGGGCAGCGCGATGAGCGCCGCAGCCACCCGGCGGTCGTCGGCAAGAAGGACGTTGTATGTCCGGCAAGCCGCGCCCGTGTCCATCGACTCGACGACGATACGGGCCTTACTCAGTGCATCGCGCAAGGGCGCCGAGAGCAGCACGCCGCGGGGCCCGCAGCCCACGAGCAGGATGTCCACGCTGTCGCGCGCGCCCAGGACCTCGCCGAGGCTGTCGACGGAGATCTCCTCCGGTCGGGCCACGGACCAGGCGACCACGCGATCGGGAAAGACCAGGATGGAGCCCTCGAATTCGGAGCCACCGATGCGGAAGCCGCCGGTCCGGTAAGCCTGGATGACCTGCCGGCCGGCGGGCGCAACGGGCGTGATGTCCATGATCGCTTAAGGACCGCCGGCGCCCGTCCTCTCCCCTTCGCCCGCGGCCCCCGCGGCCCGTGCCGGCACGGCGGCGCGGCGCGGGTTGACATAGAGAAGGAGCGGTGCGGCCACGAAGATCGAGGAGTAAGTGCCCACCACCACCCCCCAGATCATCGCCAGGGTAAACCCGGCGATGACCTCGCCGCCGAACAGGTAGAGGCTGAACAGCGCGAGCAGGGTGGTGAGCGAGGTCATCGTCGTGCGCGCCAGCGTCTCGTTGATGCTGAGGTCGAGCAGGGGGCCGAGGTCCATCGCCTTGTATTTGCGGAGGTTCTCGCGCACACGGTCGTAGACAACGACCGTGTCGTTCATCGAATAGCCGACGATGGTGAGGATGGCGGCGATGATGGAAAGGTTAAACTCGAGCCCGGTGAGCGAGAACATGCCGATGGTGAGCGCGACGTCGTGGACGAGCGCGAGCACCGCGCCGATGCTGAACTGCCACTCGAACCGGAACCAGATATAGACGAGCATGGCGACGACGGCGGCCAACACGGCTATGGTGCCGGCGAGGACCAGCTCGCGGCTCACCTTGGGACCCACGAACTCAACCCTCCGATAGTCGATCCGGCCGCCGACCTCGCCGGCCAGCGCCTCTTTCACCACCGCCACCGCCCGCTGCTGCGCCGCCTCGCCGCCTTCCTGGCGCTGGACGCGGATGAGGACGTCCGTGGGCTCTCCGAACTCCTGGAGCGCTACCTCGCCCAGGCCGAGGCCGCCGAGCGCGGCGCGCATGCGCCCGAGAGCCGCGGGCCCCTCGAGCCGCACCTCGATCATGATCCCGCCGCGGAAGTCGATCCCATAGTTGAGGCCCTTCACCGCGAACAGGGCGAGCGCGGCCAGCACCCCTACCAGCGACGCCCCGAACGCCCACCGCCGGAACGCGATGAAGACGATTTCGGTCTTCCGGGGGATCAGCCTGAGCGGCCGCATGCGTCCGCCTCTAGATCGGCAGCAGGCGCGGCCGCCGGCGATGCAGCCAGAGCACGATGACCATGCGCGTGACCATGACCGCGGTGAACATGGACGTCGCGATGCCGATGGCCAGCGTCACGCCGAACCCCTTCACCGGGCCCGAGCCGAGGCCGAAGAGGAGAATGGCGGCGATGAAAGTGGTGACGTTGGAGTCGATGATCGTCGTGAGCGCCCGGCGGTAGCCGGCGTCCACGGCCGAAAACGGCGTCCGTCCGTTCGCCACCTCCTCGCGGACGCGCTCGAAGATGAGGACGTTGGCGTCGACCGCCATGCCGATGGTGAGGACGATCCCGGCGATTCCTGGCAAGGTCAGGGTGGCTTGAAGCAGCGACAGGACGCCCCCGATGATCACGATGTTGAGGATGAGCGCGACGTTGGCGGCCAGCCCGAACAGCCCGTAGCCGGTGGTCATGAACGCGACCACGAGCACGAGCCCAAGGATCGCGGCGAATTTTCCGGCCCGGATCGAGTCGGCGCCGAGGCTCGGGCCGACCGAGCGCTCCTCGAGGATCGTGAGCGGAGCGGGGAGCGCGCCGGCCCTCAAGAGCAGCGCGAGATCGGTGGTCTCCTGGACGGTGAAGTTGCCGGTGATGATGCCCGCGCCGCCCGTGATCGGCTCGCGGATGACCGGGGCGCTGATGACCTTGTTGTCGAGCACGATGGCGAGCGGCCGGCCCACGTTCTCCGTCGTCGCGGCGCCGAATTTGCGCGCCCCCACCCGGTCGAAGCTGAAGCTCACGACGGGCAGGTTGGTCTGGATGGTGGGCTGGGCGTCGACCAGGCGATCACCGCCGACGATGACCCGCTTGCGGACCACGTAGAGGCGGGGCCGCCCGGCCGCATCGACCTCGTCGTCCGCCTCCAAGAGCTCGGAGCCTGGCGGCAGCCGGCCCTGGAGGGCGTCGGCGACGGAGGTGCCCACGTCCACCAACCGGAACTGGAGCTTCGCCGTCTTGCCGAGCAACCCCTTGATCCGGTCCGGATCGTCGACACCGGGGAGCTGCACGAGAATCCGGTCCTCCCCCTGCCGCTGGATGGTGGGCTCCCGGGTGCCGGTCTCGTCGATGCGCCGGCGGACGATCTCGATCGACTGCTCGAC